>OMZJ01000140.1 GCA_900315495.1 uncultured Lachnospiraceae bacterium | reverse complement strand
AGATGACAGAAAGGATGTGCCGCACCCGGGCGGAACCGTCCGTTGCACGGCGCTGGCAGCTTTATGACGAAACTATTCAAATATATGAGAGCATACCGGAAGGAAGCGATTCTCGCGCCGGTATTCAAAATGCTGGAGGCGCTCTTTGATCTTCTGGTACCGCTGGTGATCCGGATTTTGATTGACACCGGAATCGCCGGACACAACCGGGCCTGCATCCTGCAGATGGGAGGCCTTCTGGTCCTTCTGGCTGCGGTGGGCCTGGCAATGGCGGTCACGGCGCAGTATTTCGCGGCAAAGGCCGCGACCGGCTTTACCGCCCGCATCCGGAGTGCGCTGTTCGCCCACATCCAGTCCCTGTCGTATACGGAGCTGGACACGCTGGGCACTTCCACGATGGAGACGCGCCTGACCAGCGACATGAACCAGGTGCAGAGCGGGACAAACCTGGCGCTGCGCCTGCTGCTGCGCTCCCCCTTCATCGTATTCGGCTCGATGATTCTGGCCTTCACCATCGATGTGCGGGAGGCGGTGATCTTTGTCATCGTCATTCCGGTGCTGATGGCGGTCGTGTTCGGCATCATGCTGGTCTGCATCCCTCTTTACCGGAAGGTGCAGAAAAGCCTGGACCGTGTGACCGGTCTCACCCGGGAAAACCTGGCCGGCGTGCGCGTGATCCGGGCCTTCGGCCGGGAGGCACAGGAGACCGGCCGGTTCAATGACGCCAATGAGAGCCTGAATGACCTGCAGAAATTTGTCGGAAAAATCTCGGCGGCGCTGAATCCGGTTACGTTCGTCATCATCAACATTGCATCGCTGGTCCTGATCTGGACCGGCGCCTGGCGGGTGGACAGCGGGGCACTCACCCAGGGCGCGGTCATTGCCCTGGTCAACTACATGAGCCAGATCCTGGTGGAACTGATCAAATTTGCGGATCTGGTCATCAACATCAACCGGTCGGTTGCCTGCGGCAACCGCATTCAGGCGGTGATGGAGATGAAGAGCAGCATGGAGGACGGCGCGGGTGTGAGTGACAACGCACAGGCTTCTGCCCCGGATTCCTCCGTCCCCGCGGTCCAATTTGACCACGTATCGCTCCGCTATCACGCATCTTCGGAGGATGCGGTTTCGGAGATCACGCTGACCGTGCCCCACGGCTCCACCGTCGGCATGATCGGCGGCACCGGATCGGGCAAGTCCACCGTGGTCAGCATGATCCCGCGGTACTACGACGCGACGGGCGGCCGTGTCCTGGTGGACGGCCGTGACGTGCGGGATTACCGGATCAGTGACCTGCGTGCAAAGATCGGCTATGTCCCGCAGAAGGCGGTCTTGTTTTCGGGGACCATCGCGGACAACCTCCGCTGGGGCCGGCAGGATGCTACGGAGGAGGACATGTGGGAGGCGCTGCGCATTGCCCAGGCGGAGGATTTTGTGCGCGAAAAGCCGGGCGGCCTTTCGGCACTCGTGGAACAGGGCGGTAGAAACTTCTCCGGCGGCCAGCGCCAGCGTCTGACGATTGCGCGGGCATTGATTTCCAGACCGGAAATTCTGATTCTGGACGACAGCGCGTCCGCGCTGGACTTTGCAACCGATGCGAAGCTTCGCAAAGCCATCCGGGAGATGAAAAATTCCCCCGCGGTGTTCATTGTCTCCCAGCGGGCGGCATCCATGCTCTATGCGGATCAGATCCTGGTGCTGGACGACGGCCGGCCGGCAGGGCTCGGGACAAGTGATGAACTGCTCAAGTCCTGCACGGTATACCGTGAAATCTATGAGACCCAGTTTGAGAAGAGAGGGGGCGACTGATCATGCTGGAATCCAGTCACAATGCATCCCGGAAACTGCGGGCTTCCCGGAAGGACACCATGCGCAGGGTCCTGCGCTATGTCTCCGGCTACCGCCTGGAGCTGATCGCGTCGCTCGTTTTTGCCGCGATCTCGGTTGTCAGTCAGCTTGTGATCCCGATCCTCACCGGAGACGCCATCAACCAGATCGTCGGCGCGGGAAAGGTGAATTTTGACGGAATCCTGCCGATCATCGGAAAGATCGCCCTGATGATCGCGGCGGGCGCTGCGGCCCAGTGGCTGATGAATATCTGCAACAACCGCATCACCTACGGCGTGGTCCGGGACATCCGGGAGGAGGCGTTCTCCCACCTCCAGAGTCTCCCGCTTTCCTATCTGGATTCGCATCCCTCCGGCGACATCGTCAGCCGGATCATCGCGGACGCGGACCAGTTTTCGGACGGCCTGCTGATGGGATTTACCCGGCTGTTCACGGGAGTTCTCACGATCATCGGGACACTGATCTTCATGTTTTCCATCAGCGTGCCGATCACCATTGTCGTGATCGTGCTCACACCGATCTCCCTGTTTGTCGCGGCGTTCATCGCCCGGCACACGTTCTCCATGTTCCATCAGCAGTCCGCCACCCGCGGGGAGCAGACAGCGCTGATCGACGAGATGATTGCCAACCAGAAGGTTGTGCAGGCATTCCGGCAGGAGAAAGAAGTGCAGGAGCGGTTTGACGAGGTGAATGACCGTCTGGAGAAGTGCTCCATGCGGGCGACGTTCTTCTCGTCGCTGACCAACCCGTCCACCCGGTTTGTCAACTCGCTAGTCTATGCGGCGGTGGCGGTGGTCGGCGGCTTCTCCGCCATCGCAGGGCGGATCAACGTCGGCCAGCTCTACAGCTTCTTAAGTTACGCGAACCAGTATACCAAGCCGTTCAATGACATCTCGGGCGTGCTGACCGAGCTGGAAAACGCCATCGCCTGCGCGCAGCGCCTGCTGAACCTGATCGATGAGAAGGCGCAGATGCCAGATGCAGACAATGCCGTGGTGCTTTCCTGCGTGCAGGGGCAGGTTTCGCTCAAAGATGTCTGCTTCTCCTACGTTCCGGACCGGAAACTGATTCAGCACCTGAATCTGGAGGTCCATCCGGGCGAGCGGGTCGCGATCGTCGGCCCGACGGGATGCGGCAAAACGACCATCATCAACCTGCTGATGCGCTTTTACGATCCGGATACCGGTTCGATCTCCGTGGACGGGCATGACATCCGGCAGGTAACCCGCACAAGCCTGCGGCTTTCCTACGGCATGGTGCTGCAGGATACCTGGCTGTCCTCCGGGACCGTGCGGGAAAATCTCCTGATGGCAAAGCCGGACGCGACGGAGGACGAGATGGTGCGGGCTGCGCAGCTCGCCCATGCGGACAGCTTTATCCGCCGGCTCCCGAAGGGGTATGATACCGAGCTGGGAGAGGACGGCGGACGGCTCTCGCAGGGGCAGAAGCAGCTTTTGTGCATCGCGCGGGCGATGCTCTCCCTGCCGCCGATGCTGATTCTGGATGAGGCGACGTCCTCCATTGATACCCGGACGGAGATGAAGATTCAGGATTCCTTTGCGCAGATGATGAAAGGGCGCACCAGCTTTGTGGTGGCGCACCGTCTCTCCACGATCCGCAATGCGGATCTGATTCTGGTGATGCGGGACGGACAGGTCATCGAGCAGGGAACCCATGCGCAGCTTCTCGCCCTGGGCGGATTCTACAGCGAACTCTACAACAGCCAGTGGAAGATCTGAAAAGAAAGATCGGTAAGGTGGTAGTGCGATGCATATGATTTTGTTTCGGATCGGGGGCTTTACGGCATACAGCTATGGCCTGATGATCGCGATCGGGGTGATCTTTGCCTTTATCACCTCTGAAAAGAGAGCGGATGCCTTCGGGCTTTCCGGGGACGCCCTGTTCACCATGGGGATCTGGGGTGTGATCGGCGGCGTGATCGGGGGAAAACTGTTCTATATGATTGTGGAATTCCGAAATATCCTGAAGGACCCTTCCATCCTTTTGAATTTTACCAACGGGTTTGTGATTTACGGGTCCCTGATTGTCGGAATCCTGTTCGCGCTGATTTACTGCAGGGTGAAGAAAATTGATTTCCTGCCCTATCTGGATATCGTGGTGGCGGGGGTTGCCGCGGCGCAGGGATTCGGGCGCATCGGGTGTTTTCTGGCGGGCTGCTGCTACGGAAAGCCGACGGACGCCGCCTTCGGCGTGGTGTTCCCGGCAACGGGGCTGGCGCCCGCAGGGGTGCGGCTGATTCCGACCCAGCTGATCTCCAGCGCGGGGGATTTCCTGATCGCGCTGATTCTGGTCCTGGTGCACAGGCGCCAGAAATGGACCGGCGTGACGACGGCAGTCTATATGATGCTGTATGCGGCCGGGCGGTTTGTGATTGAGTTTTTCCGCGGGGATCCGCGGGGAAACGTCGGACCGCTGTCCACGTCGCAGTTCATCGGAATCTTCATCTTCCTCGGCGGCATCGCGCTGCTGGCAGTCACAAAGAAAACCCGCGGATCGAAAACCGCGCCGGAGCAATCCGCCGGCGGCCGCTGACCGGGTCTGGCGGTATGTGTCAACGGGGAGCGGCTGAACCCGGGGGGAAGTTTTCATCGGGAAGCGGCCTGATTCCGGGGCGTTTATGCGGAACAGACAGGCTTCCGTTTATAGAATTGTGATCAAAAGAGAACAGAAAAGATGGGAAAACAGAAAAGCGATCAGAATAAGGAATGGAAGACGAATGCCATGCGCATTCTGGACCGGCAGAAAATCCCGTATGAGGAGAAGCTGTATGACTGCGGCGAATTCATCGACGGGGTTCATGTGGCCGAAAAGCTCGGGCTGGACTGTGCGCAGGTTTTCAAGACGCTGGTTCTGGTCGGAAAAAGCAAAAAGTATTATGTGTTTGTCCTGCCGGTCGCGGAGGAGCTGGATCTGAAGGTCTGTGCGAAGACCGTCGGAGAGAAGTCGGTGGAGATGATCCCGGTGAAGGAGATCAACGCGGTGACCGGCTACATCCGCGGAGGCTGTACGCCGATCGGCATGAAAAAGCAGTATCCCACGGTCATCCATCAATCTGCACTGAATTTTGACCGGATTTATGTCAGCGGCGGCCGGATCGGAAGCCAGATCCTGATCAGCCCGAAAGACCTGATTCAGGCATCCCGGGCGGTAACGGCGGATATCATTCAGCATCCGGAATCCGCAGAGTAACTTTCTCGGACCGGATGGATTCATCCGAACCCAAAGGATTCATCCGGACGAAAAGAATGCATCTGGATCATCCGGACTCACCCAGATCAGGATACAGTCACCCGGGTTTTACGTCGATGAAGAATTTTAAAGTCGCGGAAGTTTAGGACGACGGGAACCGGGTAGAAGAAATGAGAGAATAGAAACAATGAACCCGAGAGAAAAATCAGGGAAGAGACGGACCGGCATCCTGCGGTTTCTGCTTGCGGCGGCTGCAGTGGCTTTCGCGATGTTCTTTGCAGGCTGCGGAATCGGAACGGAACCGTCCGGGAGACAGAATGCGTCCGTGACGGCGGCTGCCGTGCCGGCTTCCGCTGACACGGCGGGACAGCCGGCTTCTTCGAAGACCGGGTCAGACCAGTCTGGAAAGACCGCGGCACAGGCAGCAGCCCCGGCTGCGGAAAACGTGGAAGACACGCTGTCGGTATCGGAAGACGGCACCTATACTTCGAAAGATGAGGTGGCTCTGTACCTGCACCGGTACGGGCATCTTCCGGAGAATTTCATCACGAAGGCCGAGGCCAGAGATCTGGGATGGGATTCCGGCCGCGGAAATCTGCAGGAGGCGGCTCCCGGAAAGAGTATCGGCGGGGACCGGTTCGGAAATTATGAGGGGAATCTTCCCGAGGCAGAAGGCCGCGTGTACCATGAGTGTGATATCGATTACACCGGCGGAACCCGGAATGCAAAGCGGATCGTCTATTCCAACGACGGCTATATTTATTACACCGATGATCATTACAACACCTTCGAGCTGCTGTATGAGCCATGAAAGCAGCGGGTCAGGGGCTGACAGAGACGGATGCAGCAAAGGCGGAAGAATATGCAGAAACTGGTCATCAACCTCAGGGATTACCCGGACAGGGAATCGCTTCAGAAAGCGCTGAAAGAAAACCTGAACCAGCCGGACGGGTACGGCGGAAACCTTGACGCGCTGTACGATGTTCTGACCGCCTGGCCGGATGACCTGCGGATCACCGTAGTGCGGGAGGATGCGCTGCCGGAGAAGAAGAGAATGGCCGACCGCCTTCTGCGTGTGCTGCGGGATGCGGCCCGGGAGAACCGCGCGGTTTCGGTTTCCGTCCGGTCCACCGGGCATGACGACGAAAGAAAGGATTGCGAACAATGAAAACATTGTATCTGGAATGCAATATGGGCGCCGCGGGTGACATGCTGACCGCGGCGCTTCTGGAACTTCTGCCAGAGGCGGAACAGGACGCGTTCATTGATCAGATGAATCATCTCGGACTTCCGGGGGTCACTGTCTCCAGAGAAAAGGCGACAAAGTGCGGCATCACGGGTACACACGTTCGCGTGACCGTGAACGGAGAGACGGAGGAGAGCATGGATGTTCCGGCGCATGCCGCCGGGAAATCCGCCGCGGCATCCGTAACCGGCCGGGATGACCGGACGGTCTGTGTCTTTGCAGACGATGGGCACGATTCCGTGGATCACGAGGACAGCGAACACGGCCGCAAGGATCATGACCACAGTCACGAGGATCATGACCACAGTCACGAGGAACATGACCAGGGCCATGAGGATCACGATCACGCCCATGAAGACCATGATCCTATCCATGGAGACCACGATCAC
>OMZJ01000142.1 GCA_900315495.1 uncultured Lachnospiraceae bacterium | reverse complement strand
GGTTCTTCCCGTTACTTACTGTGTTCGGACATCTCTCGATGTCCGGGAGTTTCTCATGGAACCTCATCTCTTTCGAGCTGATGTTCTTGAAAAACGTTCTGAAACTTCTTTTAAAAGAATTTTCAGGGATTGGTTATACTGTTCAATTATCAAGGATCGGTGCTGTCTCTCGGACAGCTCAGTTATAATAGCACCCTGTCCGTATACTGTCAAGCATTTTTTTGCAGTTTCTGAAAAAATTCTGCACCGGCATTTTCCAGCCGATTCCGAAAGCTTTTCTTCGCTTTCTCGCCCCTTCCATCTCAAAACCCAGCAATCTTAGGTCTCATTTCCGCCGTTCCCTGCTCCTATGGATCATTGTCTCCTCCTCACGCATCGAGGCAGTCTACCGCCGCTTACTGCTCCTCTGAACCAGTGCATGGTTCTTCCGGACTCGCCAGGACGTTTCAGCTCTTCACGGCCAGCGCCGCAATCTTTCGCGCGTCTTCCAGGGACTCTCCCACGCAGAGGAACCCGGAGTTGTGGCAGAAATGGAAGCCCGCAATTCCGGTCAGCCGCTGCAGCTCCTCCGGGCTCTTTCCTCTCCACGCTCTCGGAAACGGCTTCCGATTTTCCGGCCCGTACGCCCGCTTCGGCACAGCCTGAACATTATAGCCGCCCCGATGGGAAGGATAGATGACGTAGAGGATGGACGGTGCCTCAAGGCAGGCTTCTTTCCATGGCATGCTGCGGTCCAGTTCAAGAACCGGTCCTTTTGTTTCCTCAATTTTTTTCCGCGCGGCGGCATAGCCCAGATCCCCAGCGTTCAGCCTGGCAAACCGGTTTTTCAGAATGACCGATGCAAAGGAAACCGCCTCTTCAAATTTCCGGTCAAAGCTTTCCGGATCCGACTGTTCATACCAGAGCGGCAGGAAGTCGGAAATGCAGTCCGAAAGCGCATGATCCGTTCCGGTGTTGTCTGACTGATCCATCGGCTGGATGAATTCCCGGTCAAACCGCGCCGCGTTTTTCTCACTTAAAAAGCTTGTCCCGTATACCTCCCAGAGCAGGCCGAACGCCGCATAGGGCACCCCGTTGTCGCGCACTCTCTTGTCTGCCATGTGATGGTCAAACCGGCCGCCCCCGATGTCATAGACAATTCCGTCAAAATCCGTCGGCACCGCGGTTCCGCGGGTGACGGTAAAATTCGGGTTCAGCATCCCGAGCATCGCTGTCGAAAACACGTCATCCGCGTGAAAAATACCGCTGTGCGTGAAACCGTGATCCGGCACCACCGGCTTTGCCTGCTGCGCTGTCTGTCGTTCCGCCGGCACAGCTTTGCCTGCTCTGTGCCCGGCATCCGTTTTCCTTTCCGCTGTCTTCGAATCCATGGCTTCTGATTTCTGTTCTGTCTCCATCGGTCTCCTTTTATCAATCATTGCCTCTCTGTATCCCTGTTGATGACTGTATCCCTGCTGATCATTGCCCTTCCGTATATCCTGTAACAGTCGATCATGCAGTCTTTCTCCGCAGATAAAGCAGCGGCCCCTGCGGGAATCTGTCCGCAGAGGCCGCAAAAACGCAATCATACTGAGTACAGCTGTAAGCCGGGTTATGTACGGTGCAAATGCACCGCGGTGGTCATCTGTCTAGACCTGCCGTTGCCGGCAGGCTCAAGCGATCTACCCGAAGGCGGACGGGCCGCCCTATGCCTTCTGCTCGATCTTGCTTCGGATGGGGTTTGCATGGCTCCGGCTGTTACCAGCCGGACGGTAGTCTCTTACACTGCCTTTCCACCCTTACCAGCGAACTGGCGGTATATTTCTGCTGCACTTTCCTCGGGGTCACCCCCACCGGACGTTATCCGGCATCCTGCCCTGTGAAGCCCGGACTTTCCTCACCCGGAATTGCTTCCGGCCGCGATCACCCGCCGTACTCAGGTGGAAGAATTTTAACATAATCCCCGCGAAATGTAAAGTTTTCGAGACAATCCTCACCCGCGTACGATATCTGAAAACAACCGCCGTGCCCCGGGCAAACTGGCACCACCGTTTCGAATCATACTGGGAAACAGCTTCCGCCGATGAATTCCCGGAGAATGGAGTTCTGGGGGATGTGTTCGCTTCCCACCGGAAGGAAGTAGTCCATAAATTTCAGGATTCTCTTTGCCTCAATATACACGGGGTCCTCCCGGTCTATCCCGAACAGCAGCGGTTCCGCGTATGGCTTCAGGACGGCCAGCTCGTAGCTCAATGCCGAGTTGAACACAATATCTGCGGACTCTTGGTACGGGAAGATGTTCCGCTCTTCTCCGCGCCGCACGGACGGCCACATGGCGATGGTGTCTCGCGCCGAAGTGCCGCGCACGCGGGCGTCACGGATGATCCGCCGGATCAGGCGGCCGTCGGTGGTCGGAATCCGGTTGTGGGCGTCAATGTTGAGCTGCGTGAGAGCGCTGATATAGATGCGGTAAGCCGCAGAGGGATCCACGGACGGGCACATGGCCGGATCCAGGCAGTGAATCCCCTCCATGATCAGAACCTCGTCGTCGCCCAGCCTCATGGTATTACCGCGGTATTCGCGTTTTCCTGTCTTGAAATTGAAGGTCGGAAGGCGGACTTCCTCGCCGGACAGCAGCGCCCGGACATCGCGGTCAAAGAGCTTCGTATCAATCGCTTCGATGGATTCCAGGTCAGGTTCCCCGTTTTCATCCTTCGGGACGTCCTCCCGGTTGAGGAAATAATTGTCCACCTCGATCGGCCGGGTGTGCAGTCCTGCCGCCCGCAATTGAATCGACAGCCGGTGGGAAAAGGTGGTTTTTCCGGAGGAAGAGGGGCCGGCAATCATCACAACACGCTTTCTGCCGTTGCTGCGAATCTCATCAGCCGCCTGCGCCATCTTCTTTTCCATCAGCGCTTCCTCGATCAGGATCAGATCCAGGATTTTTCCCTTTGTAATGAGGTCGTTGAGCTGGCCGACACCGGATACCTGCAGCCGCTCCCCCCAGTCGGAGGATTCCCGTAACGCCCGGTACACATGATTCTGCGGTTCGAAGGGCGGGACAGTCTCGGGATCCGCTGCCTTCGGAAGCTGGAGCACAAACCCGTCGTCGTAAGGGTACAGCCGGAAGTTCCGGACATAACCGGTGGAGGGCAGCATATAACCGTAAAAATAATCCGAAATTCCGGCAAGCCGGTAGATATTGACCCGGGAAACCCGCCGGTAGCGGAACAGCCGCACCTTATCCGACAGCCCTTCCGCGGCAAACCGGCGGATCGCCTCATCCGTGCTGACCGATTCCTTCACAATCGGACGGTCCTGCGCCGCAAGATCCCGCATTGCCTGCTCCAGCGACGCAATCCACTGTTCCGATGGCTTCCCCCCGGAAACCGTGCAGAAAAGGCCGCTGCTCACAGAAAAATGCACCGTGATTTTCCGGTTCCGGTCAAGCCGTGCAGCCGCAGCCAGAAGGATAAATTCCGCGGTCCGGCGGAAGCTCTCGCTGCCGGGGACTTCCGCGGTTGTCACCGGGCGCACCTCCACGCCGTCCGCGATGGAGGTCATCAGTTCACGCAGTCTGCCGTCCGCCACCACAAGAGCAATCCGGTGGGGCAACTCATCCTGAATCTGATCCGCAAAATCCCGGTAAACCGCGCCGTCCGGGAACGTGAATGTCCTGTTTTTCCAGTGAATCGTCTTCATGGATTTTCTCCGGCTTCTTCCGCCTCCGCCTTCTCTTTTTCATAGGCACCGGAAGCGAGGGTGATAAAGGGCGGCTGATAGGGCGCTGTAATAATCTCAGCATCTGCGCTCACGAGACCGTCCAGATACCGGCTGACCGCCTCCGCAAAGGGAAATTCCAGGGAATAGTGGCCCGGGTCGAGGATCATCAGCCCATCGCTCACGGCATCGCGGCCGACATGATGCGAGATATCACCGGTAATCAGCACATCTGCCCCGGCCTCCAGAGCCGCCCCGACACAGTCTCCGCCGGAACCCGGGACGATCGCAACCTGCTGCACCATCTGATCCAGCCCATCTTCAGGCGCGAACACCCGCATTCCCTCATTCCGGAATTCCCGGTCGGTCCGCGCCGCCAGCTCCCGCAGGCGCATCGGTTTTTTGAGCATTCCGATCCGGCCAAGTCCCCCGTGATATTCCTTTTCCCGGCTGTCGGTAAAGGCGTAGAGCTCCGTGAGAAAACGCTGCTCGATCAGACCGATCCGATCGGCTGCCAGCACTCCCATTCCCTGAGGCGCCATGTCATAGTTGGTATGCATGGCATAGCAGGCGATGTCGTGACGCACCAGCTGCAGAATCCGCCGGCCCGTACCGGTCTCGCTGCTGATTTTCGATACCGGGTGAAAAATCATCGGGTGGTGAGTGACAATCATATCCGCCCGGAGGGAGACCGCGGTATTTACCACCTCATCCGTGATTTCCAGTGCGATCAGTATTTTCGATACATTGGCATCCGACCGCCCGATCAGAAGGCCTGGATTGTCCCAGCTGCAGGCCGTTTCCTCCGGCGCCAGATCATTCAGAAGACGTATGATATCAGAACACTTCATAAAATATTATCCTTTCGCTTTCACGGGCGGGAACCCCGCATTCTCTCCTGTCTCTTCCGTTCCCGGATCTGGTCAAGTTCCGAGCGGATCTCCCGGGCTCTGGCCTCCTGTGCCGCCGGTCCCGCCTGCAGTCCCTTCAGAATATTCTCCCGCAGCGTTTCCTCCCGGTCCAGAAAGGCAAGCCACGGCGCCCGGTCTCCGGGGTCGATTCGTTTTCCGAAGCCGTACTCCGCCTCCGTCCACGTCGCGGGATCCGGTTCCGGCAGGACGCGGAAGACAAAGTAGGGCTTGTCATCCTCCGTCAGGAACCGCTCGCGCTGCAGGGTATATCCCGATTCCCGGAGGAACCGGCGCACAGCCCGCAGATCTGACTGCGGTGAGAGAATCAGCTCCCGGGCTGATTTTGCCGTTTTTTCCGACTCCGACAGAACTCGGATCAGAAGTCTGCCGCCGATTCCCGCGAGGATGATCGTATCGGCTTCGCCCCGCGCCAGGACCTGCAGGCCGTCGCCAAGGCGGAGCGTGATCCTGTCGCCGAGCCCGGCGCCCTGCACATGTTCCGCGGCCCGGGACAGCGGCCCGGGGCGGAGATCCGACGCAATCACCGACGGGCAGATTTTCTGCTGTATCAGCGCGATGGAGACGAATCCATGATCACATCCCACATCGGCCGCCCGATTTCCGGGCGAGACGAGACCGATAACCGCCTTCAGGCGTCTGGAGAGTTCCATTTACGTTCGAATTCCTTTTCCTCGTTGATGATGCTGTTCAGCTCCGCAAAGTCCTTTGCATTCTGCTGCCGCTTCTCATAGCCGTCCTTCTTCAGGCGGAGCACACATTCGCGCAGCGCTTTTCTCCGGTCCACGTCATCCGCTCCGTCCTTCAAGACCGAATCGAAGATCGAGGCCGCCTCACTGTACCCCTCGCCTTCCGCAGCGAAGGAATCCACAATTTTTGCCGCGTCAGGTTTCCCTTCCGAAAGCTGCGAAAACAACTGCTCTGCCGCGCTCCGGCAGACTCCCTCGGCAAAATCCTCCGGCGCAAGCACCTGGCGCACTTCCTCCCACAGCGACGGCTGTTCCGCCAGGGTGGCAAGAATTACCTTCTGGTACTCGGGAATCCCCGCTGCCGCTCTGCGCGGTTCCGGCATCTTCTGTGCCGCGGCGGATTCCCGCGGGCGGTACCCGCCGTCGTACCTTCCGGCATCGCGGTTCTGGTATTCTTCCCTGCGGCTGTCGGCGCGCCGGTAGGCCGGGAAGGAATTCCCTGCGCCGCGGTAGTCCGGGCGATCCCCCGTAGAAGGATTTCCCCCGCCGCGGTAATCCCGATATTCCCGGTATTCTCCGCGCCTGCCTGTCCCGGAGAGTTCCCGCGCCGCGGTCTCCGCCTCCATGGATTCGACTTTTTCCGTCAGGAGCCTGTAATCAATCGCATAATCCTGGGAAACCGCGCGCACATAACTGTCCCGTTCCAACGGATCGCGGAAGGAAAGAAGCTTTTCGGCACAGAGATTGATGAATTCCGTGCGCTGTGCAGGATCCGCGGTGTCCTTCTGGCTTCTGGCCTGTGCGATCTCAAACAGAAAGCTGTTCTGCGCCTGATCGATGCGCTCCTGATATGCCTCGGCACCCATGTTTTTGATGAATTCGTCCGGGTCTTTGTAGGGCTTCATGGTCAGGACCCGCGCATTCAGCCCCGCGGCCCGGACCATCGGCGCCGCCCGGAGCGCTGCCTTGATGCCGGCGCCGTCGGAGTCAAAGGTCAGGATCAGCTCTTTGGTATACCGCTTCAGGATCTGGGCGTGCTGATCCGTGAACGCGGTCCCCAGCGACGCCACCGCATTGGTGAAACCCGCCTGGTGCAGCGTGATCACATCCATATACCCCTCGCAGACCAGCATGTAGGGCTTCCGCGTCCGCTTCGCCACGTTCAGCGCAAACAGGTTGCGGCTCTTGTCAAAAATATCTGTCTCTGGCGAATTCAGGTATTTCGGCTCCCCGTCCCCCATCACGCGGCCGCCGAAGCCGATGACATGGTTGTTGATATCCATGATCGGAAACATGACCCGGTTCCAGAACCGGTCGAAGGCACCGCGCTCGTCGATGCGGAAAAGCCCGGAATCCGACAGGTCTCTGTCATTGTAACCCCGGCCGCGCAGATAGCGGTACAGCTGGTCCGCCCGCGCCGGAGAATACCCGAGGCCGAAACTTTTGATGGTCTCGTCTGTCAGCGCTCTCTTCCGAAGATACGCCAGGCCGTTTCGTCCGGCCGGGCTCAGCAGCGTGTGGTAATAAAAAATTGCCGTGTCCTTCTGGATCTGCAGGAGGACCTCGCGCTTTTTCTGATGCGCTTTCTCCTCGGAACTCATCTCCCGCTCCGGAAGCTGCACACCGGCTCTCTCGGCCAGCGCCTGTACTGCCTCCGGGAAGGTGTAGTTTTCATATTCCATCAGGAAGGTGAACACATTGCCGCCCTTTCCGCAGCCGAAGCAGTGATAGGACTGCCTCGACTCTGAGACGGAAAAAGAAGGCGATTTCTCATTGTGAAACGGGCAGAGGCCGAAGTAGTTGGAGCCCTTCTTTTCCAGATGGATGTAACTTCCGATCACATCCACGATGTTGTTTCTCTCGCGGACCTCCTGAATCACTTCCTCCGGATAATATGGCATTTTCCCTCCTCTCAGTGTGACCATGACCTCGGCACAAACAGTTCCTCATATCTGGAAATCGCATACTGATCGGTCATTCCCGCGATGTAATCGCAGACGGCCACCTCCTTCGGCGTGCGCCCGCTCATGATCATCTCGACGTTCTCCCGCGGCAGCAGCTCGTAATGTCTGCAGAAATACTCGTAGAGCTGCCGGATCATGCCGCAGATTTTCTCGTCCTCCCCCTTGACCACAGGGTTGGTATAAACATTGTCAAACATATACTGCCGCAGTCCCTGCATCGCCCATCCCATCTCAGGAGACTGATAAACCCAGTCCCGGTCCGCGCTGGCGGCGATGATGTCATGGATCAGGTTGTTGAGGCGGTCGTGTACCGAATGCCCGAGGACATCGGTGTAGGCCCGGGGGAGGGAATCCTCCGTCAGCACCCGCCCGCGGATTGCGTCATCGATGTCGTGATTGATATAGGCGATCTTGTCGGACAGCTGGATCACCCTGCCCTCGAGGGTAGCGGGATGGGCCGCGGTCCCGTGGTTTCGCATCCCGTCCCGAACCTCCCAGGTGAGATTCAGGCCTCTGCCCTCCTTTTCCAGCACTTCCACCAGGCGCACGCTCTGCTCATAATGGCGGAAGGTATAGCCGGTTCCCTCCAGCGCCAGATTCAGCGCCTTCTCGCCACTGTGGCCGAACGGCGTATGGCCGATGTCGTGCCCCAGCGCGATGGCCTCGGTGAGGTCCTCATTGAGCCGCAGCGCCCGGGCGATGGTCCGGCCGATCTGGGCAACCTCGAGGGTATGCGTGAGCCGGGTCCTATAATGATCCCCGAACGGGGCCAGGAAGACCTGGGTCTTGTGTTTCATCCGCCGGAAGGATTTGCAGTGCAGAATCCTGTCGCGGTCCCGCTGATAGCAGGAGCGGATGTCATCCGGCTCTTCCTGTCTGTCACGGCCTCTGGAACGGCTGCTCAGGCTCGCACAAGGCCGCAGAATCTGTTCTTCCAGTTGTTCCGTCCGCTCACGCACTGTCTGTCCCATCGCTGCCTCCCCGAAAAAAATGATACTCTCTGTATTTTACATCATACGGGAGAAATCTTCATCCGGCAAGCGGAAATGCTGCCGTCCGCTCACTCCCCTGTGCGCAGTCCGTGAAAAGAGGAAATCGCATGGAATTCATCCGACGGCAAGCCTGCCGAAAGGCCGGCGCCGGTGAAAAGTGCCGGCGGTGACAGCAGGCACGAAGGACTGCCGAAAGGCCAGCGGCGAAGGCCGAGGGAGGCAGAATGAACTGCGGTACGCGGAGATATAAAAAGAACCACAGGTCACCCCTGTGGTTCCGGATGCAGATGAGGGGACTTGAACCCCTACCCAAGTAATATGGACATGAACCTGAATCATGCGCGTATGCCAATTCCGCCACATCTGCTTATGTTCTGCGGTTTCCCGCAGTGCAGTTGAGGGGACTTGAACCCCTACGTCATTGCTGACACAAGATCCTTAGTCTTGCGCGTATGCCAATTCCGCCACAACTGCATTTTCTTGTCCGGTTCTCTCGACCGAACAAAACGTATTATACCCGGGAGTCCGTCCCCTGTCAAGCTTTTTTCTCTGTTTCTTCAATCTTTTTTCAGCCCTGGTTTCGGGGCAGGAAGGATCCGGAAGCCCCGATATGCCAGCCATCTGGAGATATGGCTGCTCTTCCGGGGAAGCGGGCCGCAGGCCGTCACCGATCCCGGGGTGCCGGTTCGTCAGGCGGTTACGGAATGCCGGAACGAACCGGGAAATCCAGCGGATGTGAGATTCCGGGCAGGATGACAATCAGGCCGTCACAATCCCCAGGGCCGCCAGAATCAGCACCACGATTCCCAGGGCGATGCGGTACAGCGCAAACGCATTGAAATTGTGCTTGCGGATGTAGGACATCAGGAAGCGGATGATCACCAGTGAAACCGCGTAGGCCACCGCCATTCCGACGAGCAGGACAAAGAACTGCGGCGCCGTGAAACCGGTGCCCCCGCCGATGTACTTGACGATTTTCAGGAGGCTGGCGCCGAACATAATCGGAATGGCCAGATAGAACGTATATTCCGCCGCGATATGCCGAGAGCAGCCGATACAAAGGCCCCCGATAATGGTGATTCCGGAGCGGGAAGTGCCGGGAACCAGCGACAGGATCTGAAACACGCCGATCAGGAAGGCCGTCTGAAGACTCATCTGAGAGAACCGGACGATCTTCGGCGCGTGCCCGCGGCGGTAGTACTCCACCGCGATGAAGACAAAACCGACCGCGATCAGCATCACAGCGACCACAATCGCGTTCATCAGGTGCGCATCGATCCAGTCGTCAAACAGCACGCCGACAATCCCGGCCGGGATGCACCCGACGATGATTTTACCCCACAGATCCCAGATGTTTTTCTTCTGCTTCCGGTCTTTCCGGGAGGAAAACGGGTTGATTCGGTCAAAGAAGACCGTCACAACCGCCAGGATGGCGCCCAGCTGAATCACTACATCAAACATCGAGGTAAACGCGTCCGTGAAGACCGACGGTGCCCCCGTCTTCCAGAAAGAATTCAATAAAATCAGGTGTCCGGTGCTGCTGATCGGAAGCCACTCCGTGATTCCCTCGACAATGCCCAGCACGATGACCCGCAGCCATTCCAGTGCATTCATTTCATCTGTCCCTCCCGGTATTCAAATCCCTTCATTTGTTGTTCATGTTGTTCACTGTCTGTCTAAACTGCCGCGACGCGGCAGTCTTCTCTTCTCCGGCTCGCAGAGAACAGCGCTGTTCCATCTGATTCTCCGCATCTGCGCACTTTTTCGTGTTCCGGTTTTCCCGGCCTGTTCGATGTACTGTACTCTCAGACATCCTCGATCTGCCAGTCGATCGGCTCCACCCCGTGCGCTTTCAAAAAATCGTTGGTCTGCGAAAACGGACGGCTTCCAAAGAATCCCCGGTGCGCGGACAGCGGACTCGGATGCGGAGACTTCAGAATCAGATGATCGGGATTGGTGATCATCGCGGCTTTTGCCTGTGCCGGTCTCCCCCAGAGGAGATAGACAATCGGCCGGTCCTGCGTCTCCACCGCGCGGATGGCCGCGTCCGTGAATTCCTCCCACCCGATCCCCTTATGGGAGAAAGCCGCGTGCGCCCGGACCGTCAGAAGCGTGTTGAGCAGCAGAACACCCTGCTTTGCCCATTTGGTCAGGCTCCCGTTGTTCGGGATCCGGCATCCGAGATCGTCGTGGAGCTCCTGATAGATATTGACCAGGGAGGGCGGGATCTCCACCCCCGGCTTGACGGAAAAGCAGAGTCCCTCGGCCTGCCCCTCCTCATGGTAGGGATCCTGCCCGAGGATCACGACTTTGACCGACGAGAGCGGCGTCAGGTTGAATGCCGCAAAGATATCCTTCGGTTCTGGATAGACACAGTAATGCTGGTACTCATATTCCACGGTGCGGTACAGCTTTGCATAGTAGGGCTTGCGAAACTCCGCGGACAGCGGCTTCAGCCAGTCATTGGAAATCGCGCTCATGCCTGTACCCCCGCCTCGCGGCGTACCGGAATGCCCTGCTCTGCCAGCCAGTCCTTCAGCGCGGGGATTTCGATCTCATGATAGTGGAAAAGGCTTGCAGCCAGCGCCGCATCCGCCCCGCCTTCCGTGAAGGCTTCCAGAAAATGCTCCTTTGCGCCGGCGCCGCCCGATGCAATCACCGGAACCGAAACATTTTCCGCCACGGTGCGCGTGAGCTCCAGGTCATACCCCGCCTTCGTGCCGTCACAGTCGATGCTGGTCAGAAGGATCTCTCCGGCCCCGAGCTGGTCGGCCCGGCGCACCCAGTCGATCACATCCATCCTGGTGTCAATCCGCCCGCCGTTCTTGCAGACGGTCCATCCGGATCCGTCCGCCCGGCGCTTTGCATCCACCGCGAGGACCACGCACTGGCGGCCGAAATGCTCTGCTGCCTCCGTGATCAGTTCGGGACGATTGATGGCGGCAGAATTCACCGATACCTTGTCAGCCCCCGCGCGCAGAATTTCCCGGAAATCATCGACGGTGCGGATTCCGCCGCCCACGGTGAAGGGGATGAACACCCGCTCCGCCACCCGGCGCACCATGTCTGTGACAATGTCTCTCTGATCCACCGATGCCGTGATATCCAGAAACACCAGCTCATCCGCTCCGTTTCTGCTGTACTCCTCGCCTACTTCCACTGGGTCGCCGGCATCGCGCAGGTTGACAAAGTTGGTTCCCTTGACAACTCTGCCCCGATTGACATCCAGACAGGGAATGATTCTTTTCGTGAGCATATTTTTCCTTTCCTCACCGGCGGACCGCAAGAAAGTTCTTCAGGATCGCAAGCCCGGTCACCGAGCTCTTCTCGGGGTGGAACTGGCAGCCGAAGAGATTGCCGCGCTCCACCGAGGCGTCAAACGTCAGGCCGTACTCTGCCGTCGCCGCCACGCAGGACGGATCCTGCGCCTTCAGATAATAGGAGTGCACAAAATAGACATAGGGATTCTCCGGAAGGCCGGCGAAAAGCCGGGCCCCCGGCTTTACCTGCAGGGAATTCCAGCCCATGTGGGGAACCTTCCTGTCGGCGCTGTCCGGAAAGCGGACGATTTTCCCGGGAAGGAGCCCCAGGCCGGCCGCCCCCGGCGATTCCTCGCTCTCATCAAACATCAATTGAAGCCCCAGGCAGATGCCCAGGAAAGGGACGCCCCGGCCGCAGGCCTCCCGGATGGATTCGACCAGTCCCCGCGACTTCAACCGCTCCATCGCGTCCCCGAAGGCACCGACACCGGGAAGAATGATCCGGTCAGCCGTGCGCAGATCCTCCGGATCGGAAGTCAGGACGGCCTCGTCTCCAAGGTAATGGAGCGCCTTTTCCACACTGGCAATATTGCCTGCGTCATAGTCAATAATGGCTGTCATGCTTTGTCACCCGGCCCGGCGGGTCTCGGGGAGCGCCCCCTGCCCGCGCGGAATCCGGCATTCTCCTTTCCGTTTTTCAAGATGTTTTCTCCGGAAGTGCCTCTGCGGCCGCAGGTTCCTCATCCACAGGGACCGCCGCCCGCTTCAGGCAGAACCAGAAGGCGACACCGTCGCTCGTATTATACACGCCGTAGGGCTGATTGTGCGCGTCCATAATGGCCTTGACGATGGACAGACCGATGCCGCTGCCGCCATACTGCCGGGTCCGCGCCTTGTCCACCTTGTAGAACTTGATCCAGACCTTGTCCAGGGAATCGTCCGGGATATGGCTGCCGGTATTTTCCACAGTCACCTTAATCTGATGCGCCGATATCTCCATGCGGACGGTGATTTTTTTCTCGCCGGCTGCGTAGTGGACCGCGTTGCTCAGATAGTTGGTGCAGACCTCCTCCATCTTAAATTCATCCGCACTGACATAGATGTCCGGCGGATACTTTTTCTCGATGACAATGCCCTCCTTCGACGCCGGCATTGCGGTCTGTGAGATGACCGAATCCAGCATCTCGGACATGCTGAATACCTCGATATTGATCTTGTCCTGGCCGAATTCCAGATGATTGAGCGTCAGGAGCTTGCGCACCATCTCGTTCATCTTCTTCGATTCGTCGATGATGACCTCGCAGTAGTAGTCGCGGCTCTCTGCATCCTCAATGGAATCCTGCAGACCCTCCGCGTATCCCTGGATCAGGGCAATCGGCGTTTTCAGCTCATGGGACACATTGGAGAGGAATTCCTTGCGGACCTCATCGATCTGGATCTTCTCGTCGATGTCCTTCTGCAGCTGCTGATTGGCGCGCTGCAGCTCCCCGATGTTTTTCTTCAGCTGGTCGGCCATCCGGTTCATGCTCCGCCCGAGCACGCCGACCTCATTCCCCGCCCTACCGGTATAGCGCTCAGAGAAGTCCATATTGGCCAGTTTCTCCGAGAGCGCTGCCAGCTGCACAATCGGTTTGGTAATCCGTCTCGTGACGATCAGCATGCTGATGGTTCCGAACGCAATGGCAATCAGGAGGGAGAACAGCAGCAGCCGGTTGGAAATTCCCGCCGCCTCGCCAATGGATGCCAGCGGCGTGGACATAAAGAAATAGATGTTGTCGCCGATTTTGCCGTAGCACTCCATGTATTCCGTGCTGGCCGCCATATAGCGGCTGCGCTGGATCCGGTAATTGTCACTGGTATAGAGAATCTCCGTCCGCTTGGGAAGCTGGTTCTGCGCGGAAGCACCGTCGATATTGCTCTGCAGCCGCGCCAGCATTTCATCGCGCTCGGAGTTGGAGACTGCATTCGCGATGTACGGGGAAAAGGTCCAGTCCGTGGATGTCACCAGGATACAGCTGATATTGTCCGTATACCGCATCCGGGCCATCTCACTCTGCAGGCTGCTCGTATCCGCGTTCTCCACATACCCGGAGGTTGTCTCGAAATACTGCTTCATGGCATCCACCGTGTTCTGCGTGTACAGCCGCGGCAGCAGGAAACTGTTGGCGGCCAGACAGAGCGCCAGGGCGCTGGCCATGACACCGATAAAGATAATCAAGATCTGAGCCGTGATCGTCGTTTTCCGCCGGTCGTCTCCATGTTCTCTCATCCGCTGCGTCCTCCTCCGGGCAGATCCGCCGTTTTCGTGCGGGCGCTGGCTGTCCCTTGCCCGGCGCCCGGCGCGTCACAATCCGAAATGCCTTTCCTGCGGGCAGAGACTGCCCCGCAGGTCCTGCCCGTCAGTCTTTCTCTCCCTCCTCCGGCGCCGTCGGATCAAACTTGTACCCATATGCCCAGATGGTCCGGATGTATTTTCCCTTGTCTCCCATCTTGCTGCGGAGTTTCTTGACATGGGTATCGATCGTCCGGGCATCCCCGTAATAGTCGTAATTCCAGACGTTGTTCAGTATTTTTTCCCGGGAAAGCGCAATCCCCCGGTTTTCCATAAAATAGGTAAGGAGCTGGAATTCCTTGTAGCTGAGCTCCACATTTTTCCCGTCGATGGTCACCAGATGGGCATCCTTGTCAATTTTGATGCCCTCGCACTCCAGCACGTTTTCCTGCTGGTTCCCGCTGCGGCGCAGGACGGCATCCACCCTGGCCACCAGAATGCGCGGGCTGAACGGCTTGGAGATGTATTCATCCACGCCCAGGTCAAACCCGCGGAGCTCATCCTGCTCCTCCCCCTTTGCCGTGAGCATAATGATCGGGACCTGTGAGTGCTCGCGGATCGCGCGGGTCACTTCATATCCGTCCATCTTCGGCATCATGACGTCCAGAAGGATCAGGCTGATTTCCTTATGGCTGAAAAAAACATTGACGGCCTCTTCGCCGTCGCCCGCTTCCAGTACTGTATAATTCTGCCTGACCAGAAAATCCCGCACGAGCTTGCGCATGCGCGGTTCATCATCAACAACAAGGATTACAGGATTATCCATTTCTCTTTTCCTCCGGCCGGTCCGGTCCGGCAAATCGCTTTTCGCGCGCGGGGAGGGTCAGCGGTCTCCCCGCAGGATATCTGCATTATATCTGAAACGAAGTTCCTTCGCAATATTCGCCAGGCAGCAGAAAACCGGCCGGACTGTCTCCACTCCTGCGGCATCGCCGTCAGGCAGAAACAGTCCGGCCGGTCTGTGTGATCCCTCGTGCCGGATACTTACGGCTCCTGCAGGGCCGTACAGCACAAGGGTCTTTGTGATGTGATCTCTCGCACCGGTCACTTGACGGCTCAGAGCAGATCTTTGTTGTCTACATTGTCCATGTCGTCAAAATCCTGGTTCTCGCCGACCATGCCCCAGATGAACGTATAGGCTCTGGAACCGGACCCGGCATGAATGGACCAGCTGGGCGAAATCACAGCCTGCTCATTGCGCACCACCAGATGACGGGTCTCCTGCGGCTCTCCCATGTAATGCATCACGAAGGCATCCTCCGGGAGATCAAAGTACAGGTAGACCTCCATGCGGCGGTCGTGGGTATGGCACGGCATGGTATTCCAGACACTCCCCGGCTCCAGCTTCGTCATGCCCATCTCCAGCTGGCAGCTTTCCACCTGGCCCGGAAGAATGTATTTGTTGATGGTTCTGTGGTTGGATTCCTCCAGAGTGCCGAGTTCCACCTTGTTTTCCGGCTTGATGATCACGACGCCGTCCTCCGGCTCACCGTCCGGCTTGATCAGGACCGTCGGGCACGCGCGGTGCGCCGGCGCGGAATTCAGGTAGAACTTTGCCGGGCGGGACGCATCCTCGGAGGTAAACGAAATCTCCCTGCTGCCTCTGCCGATGTACATGCCGTCTCTGCCCCGCACGGGGTAGACCCGGCCGTCCACGGTGATGGTTCCGTTTCCGCCGATATTGATGACGCCCAGCTCTCTTCTCTCGCAGAAATACTGTGCGCGGAGCTCGTCGCCGGCAGTGAGAACCAGCGGAGAATCCGTCGGAACCGCCGAGCCGGTGATGATGCGGTCGATGTGGCTGTAGACGAGCTTGATCTCCCCCGCGCGGAAGAGATCCTCAATCAGAAATTCCTGTCTGAGCCGCTCTGTGGTGTAAAACTTGACGTCTTTCGGACTTGCCGCTGTGCGAAGTTCCATGTTCTCTCCTTTCGGCTGCCGTCAGGATCCGGCGGCTGCTCAGCTGTTGGCCTTGTTGATCTCGGATCTCTTGCGCATCCGGGAATCCAGGATCTTCTTTCTGATGCGAAGGTGCGTCGGCGTGACCTCCAGCAGTTCATCGGTCTCGATGAAATCCATGCACTGCTCCAGGCTCATCTGCTTGGGGGTGATCAGGCGGAGCGCGTCATCCGATCCGGAGGAACGGGTGTTGCTCAGGTGCTTGGTCTTGCAGACATTGACCTCGACGTCCTCCGGTTTTCCGGTCTCGCCGATGACCATTCCCGCATAAACCGGTTCGCCCGGTCCGATGAACAGCGTGCCGCGCTCCTGGGCGTTATACAGGCCGTAGGTCACGGCCTCGCCGGTCTCGAAGCTGATGATGGATCCCTTCTTGCGGTAGGAAATCTCTCCCTTCCAGAGATCATAGCCGTCAAAAATCGTATTGATGATTCCGTTGCCCTTGGTATCCGTCATGAAATCGCCGCGGTATCCGATCAGTCCTCTGGACGGAATGCGGAACTCCAGGCGGGTGTATCCGCCGTGGCCCTCGCCCATGTTCTTGAGCTCGCCCTTTCTCCCGGCCAGCTTCTGAATCACGACGCCGGTATACTCATCCGGCACATCGATGTAGGCAAGCTCCATCGGCTCCAGGACATGGCCCTTCTCATCGGTCTTTGTCAGGACTTCGGCCTTGCTGACGGCAAATTCATAGCCTTCGCGGCGCATGCTCTCGATGAGGACGGAGAGGTGAAGCTCGCCGCGGCCGGATACCTTGAAGCGGTCCATGCTGTCGGTGTCCTCCACCCGGAGGGAGACATCGGTGTTCAGCTCGCGGTACAGACGATCGCGGATGTGGCGGGACGTCACGTACTTCCCGTCATGGCCGGCGAAGGGGCTGTCGTTGACCAGGAAATCCATGGCGATGGTCGGATCGCTGATCTTCTGGAAGGGGATGGCGTCCGGCTTTTCCGGCGAGCAGATCGTGTCGCCGATCCGGATGTCGGCAATGCCGGAGACCGCGACAATGGCCCCCATGGAGGCAGAATCCACATCGACCCGCTTCAAGCCGTCAAACTCAAAGAGCTTGCTGATGCGAACGCGCTCCCTCTTGTCCGGATCGTGGTGGTTGACCAGCACGACATCCTGGTTGACGCGGATGGATCCGTTGCTGATCCGGCCGATTCCCACACGGCCCACATAGTCGTTGTAGTCGATGGTGCTGACCAGAAGCTGCAGCGGTGCCTCCGGATCTCCCTCCGGTGCCGGGATATGGTTGACAATCGCCTCAAAAAGCGGCTGCATGTTGACGCGGGGATCATCCAGATGGTTGATCGCATAACCGCCCTTCGCGGAAGCAAAGACAAACGGGCAGTCGATCTGCTCGTCACTGGCGCCCAGATCCATCATCAGTTCCAGCGTCTCATCCACGACCGCTTCCGGACGCGCTTCCGGGCGGTCGATCTTGTTGACGCAGACCACCACCGGCAGATCCAGGGCCAGCGCTTTGCTCAGGACAAAGCGGGTCTGCGGCATGGGGCCTTCAAAGGCATCGACCACAAGGACCACGCCGTTGACCATCTTCAGCACGCGCTCGACCTCGCCGCCGAAATCCGCATGGCCGGGGGTGTCGACGATATTGATCTTGATTCCCTTGTAATTGACCGCTGTATTTTTAGACAGAATGGTGATGCCGCGCTCGCGCTCAATCGCATTGCTGTCCATGACACGGTCCACCACTTCCTGATTGGCACGGAACACGCCGCTCTGCCGGAGCAGCTGGTCTACCAGTGTGGTCTTGCCGTGGTCAACATGTGCGATGATCGCAACGTTTCTGACATCTTCTCTCTTTGTTAACATGAAAAACCTCTTTCCGACTGTCGGTGAATCATCCGAAACCGGCAGGAATAAACACCCCGGGCCTCTCCGCCCGGCTCATTGCCTGTGAAAATGCGGCTGACACGCCGGAATCTCTCCGGTTTGTCAACCGCATCATTCTAACATATACCGGGAACGGTATCAAGTTTTTTTGCCGTCAGTCGTCCTGTCTTCTCTCGTCGCCGGACACATCGGCATTGATCTGTGCACTGGTTCTCGCCGCGTCAATTCCGCCTGCCCCTGTCTCTTCACTGATGCAGGGATCCGGTGCAGGAGCCGGCTTCGGCTTTGCCTTCCGGTCGATGGCAGTCGCATCGCCGATCCCCATGGCCTCGCCGGCAACGCCCAGTCCCGCGACCATGCCCGTGATGTCACTGGGCATAAAAATCTTGGTGGCACGGCCGTCCGCCACATTCTTCAGCGCCTCCAGACCTTTCAGGCGGAGCACTGCCTCCGAGGCATTTGCCTCATTCAGCCTGCGGATTCCGGCCGCCTCTGCCTCATAGACCAGCTGAATGGACTTGGCACGTCCTTCCGCCAGAGCGATCTGGGCATCTCTCTCGGCTTCCGCAGAGAGAATCTTTGCCTGCTTGTCGCCCTCCGCCCGGGAGACAACCGCCTCCTGGTGCGCCTTGGCCTCCAGCACGGTCTGACGGCGCTCGCGCTCCGCCCGCATCTGCTTGGACATGACCTCTTCGATTTCCTTCGGCGGCTGAATGTTCTTGATTTCGACACGGGTCACCTTGATGCCCCAGGCGTCTGTCGCCTCATCCAGCACCGTCTCCATCCGCGCGTTGATCTGGTCGCGGCTGGTGAGCGTCTGGTCCAGCTCCATCTCGCCGATGATGTTGCGCAGGGTCGTCGCGGACAGATTCTGCAGTCCGACCATGGGGTTTTCCACGCCGTAGGTGAACAGGCGCGGATCAAAGCACTTGCAGTAGGTGACCGAGTCTACCTGCATGGTGACATTGTCCTTGGTGATCACCGGCTGGGGCGGGAAATCCAGCACCTGCTCCTTCATCGACACCTTCTTGACGACACGCTCGATAAAGGGCACCTTGAGGTGAAGCCCCGCCTTCCACACCGCGCGGAAGCGCCCGAGGCGCTCGACCACATAGCACTGACTCTCCGGCACGATCCGGATGTTGGATCCCAGAAACCAGATCACCAGAATTGCCAGAATGATGATCAGAATCAGTCTCTCTCCCATATGTTCCTCCTCCTTTTGTGTCCGGGCCCGCAGGTATGCTTGTCAGTATTCTGTTTTCCGGCCCGGATGTCAATCAAAGTATAACATAAGGCAGAATCGGCCGCAACAACGGGGCACCGGGCGGACGCAGGGGGAAACTTGGCCGCATGCGCGCAAAGCCTTCCGACCGCACAGGATACCAGGGCGTCCCCGAGCCGCTGACGGCGCATCTGCCGGGTCCGCGGCTCTGCGGACAAAGACACAGATTTACCGGGAAACCGCCTCCCGGATCGAAATTCCCGGCTCCTCTGCAAAGGAAGCCGCCCCGGCAAGTTTTTCCGTCAGCTCCTTCCGGAAACCGGGAGTCTCCTCCTCCGGAACCAGATACCGGAGCTCGGCGCGCTCTCCGTAGTCCGAACCCGCCTCCCGGAAATTCCGGGCGGCTGCCGCCCGCATCACGGTACCCACCTGCGCATAGGAGACAGAGACCGTCAGCCGGACTGCCGGGATCACGCGGACCAGGCCGGCATGGTCCAGCGCCTGCTGCGCCGCGGCGGTATAGGACCGGACCAGCCCGCCGGTGCCCAGGAGGACGCCCCCGAAATATCTCGTCACAACGATCATTGCATCGGTCAGACCGGCTCCCTCCAGAACAGAGAGAATCGGCCGCCCCGCGGTCTGTGAGGGCTCCCCGTCATCCGAGGCCTTGCGGATTTCCCCGCCGGTGCCGCAGATGTATGCGCTGCAGTGATGCCGCGCATCGTAGTACTTCCGCCGCACCCCGTCCAGAAAATCCTCCGCGTCCTCCCGGCATTCCACATGGCGGGCCTCCGCCAGAAAGCGGGATTTCTTTTCCGTGTACTCCCCGAACCCGGGCTCTCCGATCGTAAGAACCATACCCCTTCCTCTCATCCTTGTCCGGCTTCGCCGGTGCTGCACGTGTGCACGCGCTGCCGCGTCAGTCGTTCCTGCATCCGGCTGCACAGGCCAGTCCCCCCCGGCTCAGGGGGCGCTGTCCGATGCTGCTGTCTCTTCCTCCGTGTCCAGCGGGAGCGCCTCCTCCAGGGATTCCATCGGAACGCCGTCCCAGGGATCCGCAGCGGTTTCAGCGGTGTCCGCCGTATGAATGGTACAGGCTGTCAGGGATGCCGGCGCCAGCCAGTTCAGGTCAGGGGTATCTGCCCCTGACTGGAGATCAGCGTCGCTGATTCTCATATAGACCTTGGTGGTAACCTCGTCCGCCGGACACCACAATGTCGCCGGCCGTCCGGACGCCCGGCAGATCTGCAGCGTGTAATGGCGCGTACAGTAATCCGTCGGCGCCGTGCCCGGCGCAAACACTTCATCGTACACGACCGCATTGCTGTCGTCGGCGTTGCAGACACCATCGACCGCCAGCTGCCCGGACTTGCTGCAGATCTCCGCGGTCTCCAGCGTGTCCGTGAAATGAAATTCCTCCGCGTCCCTGTCCTCGTGGACCGCCGCCATGATTCTCTGCCAGATCCGCTTGTGGAAATCAGAGGTGGCTGAAACCGTACGCCCGGAGTCGTATCCCGCCCAGACGCCACAGGCGTACAGCGGCGTATAGCCGACAAACCACAAGTCGGTGGAATTCAGGGAGGTTCCGGACTTCCCAGCCACCGGCCATCCCGGGATCCGGCAGGACGATCCCGTCGGGGTCAGACCGTAGGAGGCGAGATGGTTCTCCCCGTCGACGGCGTCCTCCATGGCACTGGTCAGGAGCGCTGCCGTCGAGCTTTTCATCACCCGGCTGCTCTGCCGCTGCGGCTGCAGGAGAATCTCCCCATCGCTGCCGCAGACCTTGCGGTAGAGGACCGGCGCATTGTAGACGCCGTCATTGGCAAAGGAGGCATACGCGGAGGTCAGTTCCAGGTTGGTGACCCCCCGCGAGAGGCTGCCCAGGGCCAGGAGGCTGGTCTTATCGCTGACATCCAGCCCCGCAAAGCCAAGCCCGGTGAGATAGTCATAGCTCTGGGAGGGCGATACCGTGGAAGTCATGCATTTCATGGCAATCACATTCATCGAGTACTGAATCGCCTGACGGATGTTGTTATAGCCGAGGTAGGTATTGCCCCACCAGTTCACGACCTGCAGGTCTCCGACGCTGTACGGGCTGTCGTAAAAGACGGATGCCAGCGTGCGGCCGCCCACATCGATTGCCGGGAGATAATCCGCCAGAATCTGGAAGGTACTGCCCGGCTGAACCCGCACCTGCGAAGCCCGGTTTGTCAGATTCTGCCCGGACAGATCGTTCCGCCCGCCGGACAGGGCCAGGACCTCCCCGCTCGCCGGATCGGTGAGCACGCAGGACGCCTGCGGCTCCGGGACCTGGCGGATCACCTCATCGGTCACTGTATCCGAGGCCGAAGCGACCGCATCCCGGAATGTTCGGACCGCCGACCGCAGATCCGTGCTGCTGGTGAAATAGTTCCGGAAGGCCGGCTGGTTCCGCGTGCTTCTGTAATACTCCACCAGGTCGGACTCACTGTAGCTGTCCACGGTTCCGTCTGCATGCCGGACCACCAGCCGGTAGGCGAGCGTCAGTCCCCGGACCAGGCTGCCGTCCTCATCGGTATACCCGGCCGCCCGGCGGATCTCCCGGTCCACCGTCTGCTGAATCTCCGGATCCAGCGTCAGCGTGATGCTGCAGCCGCCGGAGGAAACCAGCTGGTGCGCCTGGGTTGGCGTCAGCCCGTACTCCGCCGCGTAATCCTTCTCGACCTGCGCCAGCGCCTCCATGACAAAATCCGGCCATGTGTCAGAGGCATAGCGCTCACTCTCCGACGGGACGGTGAGGATTTCCGATACCGGATCCTCCGCAGCCGCACTGTCCGCCTGTCCCTCCGTGAGGTACCCGCCTTCCTCCATGGCATAGAGGATGTTTCGGATCTCGACGCGCAGATCCTCCTGGCAGGAGATCGGGTTGTACCGCAGCGGGTCGGCGGCGACGGCCGCCAGAAGCACACACTCCGGCAGGGAGAGGCTGCCAAGATCCTTCCCGAAATACCGCTCGGAGGCCGCGGTGGCACCGGTCACGCCGTTTCCGAAATACAGGCCGTTCAGATACCTCTCCAGGATGCCCTCTTTTCCGATTTCCTCACTGAGGCGGTAGGCCTGGCTCTTCAGGCGGACCGCCGTCTGCACTCTGGCCTGAAACGAGAGGTCCGTGTCGGGCCGGGTATCGTTCAGGACACACTGCTCCGCGATCGAATAACGGGAGGCATCCGTCCTGCCGTTCATCAGATCAATGGCCTGACCAGCCAGTTCATTCAGATCAACACCCCGCGCATTCCAGAAACCCGGCTCCTGCACTGTGATGACCGCATTGATGAGATCCAGGGGGAAAGCGTCATAGGAGACATCTTCCGACCGGATATCTGCGGGGACCTCACAGATCCATTCCCCTTTCCGATCATACACCTGCGACGGCGAGGAAGACGCGGAGATGGAGGTGCCCACGGAGCCGGATCCGAAGGTACTGCGCAGCGTCCGGAGCATCGGAACCGCCACAATCACTGCCAGAAGTACTGCAAAAATCAGGAACAGCCGGAGCACGACCGCGGAAACCTGGCCTTTCCGGTACCGGCGGCGATCCTTCAGCTCTTCCAGTTCCTTCTCTACCTGTCTCTGCGAAAAATCCATGCAAACACTCCCTGTCGTTCTCCCGGATGAAATCAGGCCCGCCGACCCCGCCGGTCAGAGCCCCGCCATCCGTGCGCGCAGTGCGCACGGACGGCAGGGACCCGGCCGCAGCGGATCCGACGGGCCATCCTGTCAGCTGAAATAAGAAACACCGGATGCGAAAATCTTCAGATCCTGATTGCCGAAGATGTTGACTGCCACATCCTTTCCGATTCGCTCGGCGTGGGTCATCTTGCCGAGCACGCGGCCGTCCGGACTGGTGATTCCCTCCACGGCATTGTAGGAACCGTTGATGTTCCAGGTCTCATCCTCTGCCGCATTGCCGTCCGCATCCACATACTGCAGTGCGATCTGTCCGTTCTGTTCCAGCCGCTTCATCCATTCGTCCGAAGCGACAAACCGGCCTTCTCCGTGCGACGCTGGATTGACATAGGTGCCGCCGAGCTCCGCCCCGGCCAGCCACGGCGAAAGGTTGGAGACCACCTTGATATACGCCATCTTTGAGATGTGCCGTCCGATGGTATTGGTAGTCAGCGTCGGGGAATCCGGAAGCTGCGCCGGAAGAATCTCCCCGTACGGCACAAGGCCCAGCTTGATCAAGGTCTGGAAGCCATTGCAGATGCCGAGCACCAGACCGTCCCGCCTGTTCAGAAGGTCCATCACGGCTTCCTTCAGCTTTTCATTGCGGAACGCGGAGGCAAAGAACTTGGCGGAACCGTCCGGTTCATCGCCGGCGGAAAAGCCGCCCGGGAACATGATCATCTGCGCGCCGCGGATTGCCTTCGTGAATTCATCCACAGAGTCCAGAATCTCAGCGGCCGTCTGATTCCGGAAGACGCGGACGTCGGCGACGGCGCCTGCCCTCTCAAACGCACGGGCGCTGTCGTACTCGCAGTTCGTCCCCGGGAAAACCGGGATGAACACCGTCGGCTTTGCCGTCCGGAAACGGCTCTGGTACACATGCGGCGCCTGGAAGAGATGATTTTCGGAGGGCACCGGCTTCTGGCCGGATACCTCCGGGAAGATCTTTGTCAGCGGGTTGTCCCAGGATTTCTGCGCATCCGCCAGAGAAATCCTGGTCTCCTTCCAGGAAAGGCACGGCTCTGCCGTGACACTTCCGATCACCCGGCAGGAAACGATGAGGGCACCGACCTGATCCGCCGGCACTTCCGCGATCAGGCTGCCGAATGCCGGCGCAAACAGCTCGCTGCCGGAGACCTCATCGAAAAGATTGACACCCAGGCGGTTTCCGAATGCCATCTTGCTGACCGCCTCGGCAATGCCCCGGCGGCCGAGCGCATAAGCCGCACGAATTCTGCCGGCATCCACATCCCGGTAGAAATCCGCATAGGCCGCGCGGATTCCCGGGTAATCCGGCAGATCATAGGTGTCGTGAGGCGCTTCCACCAGAACCAGCACATCTCCCGCTTTCTTGAGTTCCGGAGAAACCACGTGGCGCGCGTGATCCACATCCACCGCAAAGGAGACCAGGGTCGGCGGCACGCTGATGTGATCGAAGGTGCCGGACATGGAATCCTTTCCGCCGATGGAGGCCGTTTCAAAACCCAGCTGCGCGTCAAACGCGCCGAGGAGCGCGGAAAGCGGGATGCCCCATCCCTTCCGGTCCTTCGTCATCCGCTGGAAATACTCCTGGAAGGTCAGGTGAATCCGGGAGGTGTCGCCGCCCGCCGCCGCAATCTTGCTGATGGATTCCGCGACCGCCCAGGCTGCGCCGTGATACGGGCTCCATTTGGAGAGATCCGGATCAAATCCGAAGCTCATCATGGTGACCGTGTCGCTGTACCCATGCAGCAGCGGAAGCTTTGCCACCATGGTCTGGATCTCGGTGCGCTGGTATTTTCCGCCGTAGGGCATCAGAACCGTCCCGGCACCGATGGAGCTGTCGAACATTTCCGAAAGCCCCTGTTCCGAACAGACGTTCAGCTCCCCGAGCATGGAAAGCCACTCCCGGCTGCAGTCGGGCTGCACGGTCCGTGCGCCGGTCCGGAAGGGATTCTTCCCGGGATCCGGCATCTCTACCTCGGCCTCTGCCTCCTGATGCGCACCGTTCGTGTTCAGGAACGCGCGGCTGATATTGACGATGTCCCGGCCGCGCCACTGCAGAACCAGCCGCGGCTCCTTAGTCACCACCGCAACCGGTGTCGCCTCCAGGTTCTCGGAATCCGCGTAAGCCAGGAACTGATCCACATCCGCCGGCGCCACGACAACTGCCATGCGCTCCTGTGACTCGGAGATGGCAATCTCCGTGCCGTCCAGGCCGGCATACTTTCTGGGGACCTTGTCCAGATTGACGACCAGGCCGTCGGCCAGCTCACCGATGGCCACGGACACGCCGCCCGCGCCGAAGTCGTTGCATTTCTTGATCATCCGGCTGACCTCCGGGCGGTAGAACAGCCGCTGCAGCTTGCGCTCGGTCGGCGCATTTCCCTTCTGCACCTCTGCACCGCAGGTCTCAATCGACGAAACCGTGTGCGCCTTGGAGGAACCCGTCGCTCCGCCGCAGCCGTCGCGGCCGGTGCGGCCGCCCAGAAGAATGATGATATCGCCGGGGTCGGAATCCTTTCGCACAATCTGTTTTCTCGGTGCCGCCGCCATGACCGCACCGATCTCCATGCGCTTGGCGACATAATCCGGATGATAGATTTCCTTCACGAGGCCGGTCGCCAGACCGATCTGGTTGCCGTAGGAGCTGTATCCTCTGGCCGCGGTGCGCACGATGCGGGACTGCGGAAGCTTGCCCTTCAGGGTGCGGTCGAGGGGCGTGCGCGGATCTGCCGCCCCTGTCACGCGCATGGCCTGATAGACATAGGTGCGGCCGGACAGCGGATCGCGGATGGCGCCGCCCAGGCAGGTAGCCGCGCCGCCGAAGGGCTCGATCTCGGTCGGGTGGTTGTGCGTCTCATTCTTGAAATTGATCAGCCACTCCTCCGTCTTTCCGTCGATTTCCACTGGAACGACAATCGAGCAGGCGTTGATCTCGTCCGATTCTTCCTGATCGGTCAGTTTCCCCTCCCGCTTCAGCTCGCGCATGCCGGCCAGCGCCACATCCATCAGGCTGACACAGCGGTTTTTCTTCTGCGCCGCATTGATTTCACGGTGCGTCTTCTGATAGCGCTCCCAGCTCTTCTCCACCGCGGGGCGGTAGAAGCCGTCGTCCAGCCTGACATCCGTCAGTTCGGTCAGGAAGGTCGTATGACGGCAGTGGTCAGACCAGTAGGTGTCCAGCACGCGGATTTCGGTGATCGTCGGGTCGCGGTGCTCGTCATCCCGGAAGTAGTCACGGATAAACAGAAAATCCTTCCATGTCATCGCGAGATTCAGGGCCTCGTAGCGCCTGCGCAGGGCCTCGTCCGATTCCTCCGTGAAGTGCTCCTCCACCGCGACATCGGCCGGTTCCTGGTATTTCTGAATCACCGTCTTGGGAATCTGTTCCCCGGTCTCCCGCGAATCCACCGGATTGATGCAGTGCTCCCGGATCAGCGCAAATTCCTGGTCTGTGATTTCCCCGGAAATCACATAGGTTGTCGCGGAGCGGATGGCAGGACTCTGGCTCTCATCCAGAAGCGCTACCGCCTGTTCGGCGGAATCGGCTCTCTGGTCGAACTGTCCCGGCAGGTACTCGACAGAGAAAATCCGGTCGGAAGCCTCACGGGGGAAGGTTTCACCGTACAGATAATCCACCGGCGGCTCCGAGAAAATCGTCCCCTTCGCGCGCTCCCAGCACGCGTCCGAAAGGTTTTCGATGTCATAGCGCATCAGCACGCGGACCCCGCTGACGCCCCGGATGTTCAGATAATCCCGGATCTCTCCCTCGAGTTCCCGTGCCTTGACGGCATACGGCTTTTTCTTTTCTACGTAGATTCTGCGAACACTCATGGCTGCCCTCCTGACTGCAGGCTGATTGGTGCCCTTACCGGCACATGGAATGAGACAACGGCTTAATACAGCAGATTCTGCATGGCTCTCCGGCGGTCAATCTGATCCACCTCCCTGGCCGCGTCTCTGCGGTAGCGGCGGTTTTTCGATGTATTGTCAATGCTGAAGACCATGCCGATCTCAATCAGCAGGAAGACGGCAGAAGCCCCTCCGTAGCTGATGAAGGGAAGACTGACTCCCGTTGTCGGGAACCAGTGGATGACAACAAAGATGTTGAGCAGCGTCTGCACGGCGATCTGTGCGAAGACACCGATGCAGAACACCCGGCCCTGCGTATCGACAGCATCCCGTGCGACGCGCAGAATCTGAAGCAGCAGATAGATGAACAGAGACATGAGCACCAGGACGCCGAAGGCGCCGAGCTCCTCCCCGACGATCGCCAGAATGTAGTCGTTATACGGCTCGGACAGCGTGTACTTGACCAGGCCCTGGCCGAGTCCCCGCCCGAAAAAGCCGCCTGACCCGAGCGCTGTCAACGCCTTCTGTCCCTGCAGGGCCTCGCTGCTGGAGTAGGTATCGGATTCCGGATGCAGAAAGGCGCGGATCCGGGTGATGCGGAAGCTTTCGTCCGCCGCCGGCTGTGAATTTCCGACGATCAGAAGCACCGCGGCCACCACCGCAATGACCGTGCACACGAGAATCAGATAGCGGCGATAGCCGGGGCGATTGACGAAATCAATGCACAGGCCGATCAGAAAGAGAATCAGCGCGGTGCTCATGTTGTTGCTGATTCTCCAGAAGAGGAAGGCACAGAGCAGCGTCACCCCCCAGTAGATGACCAGAGATCCCCGCCGGGAAAAGAGGGTCCGGCCGATCAGCCAGGCGTAGAACAGCATGAAAAGCGTCTTGACCGGCTCCGCCACCTGGAACTGAATCGGGCCGATGGCAAGCCATCTGGTTGCCCCCAGGTTGTGCACCCCCAGTCTGGTTTTCAGAAGACAGATCATTCCGATGGAAAGGATTGCTCCCACCGGCCCGAGCACCCGGATCCAGAAGCGGTAATCCGTCCGCGCCACCAGAAGCATGGCCGCAAACCCGATGAACACATACATCAGCTGCGGCCTCAGCAGCCGGAAGGGATTGGAAAACTGGTAAAAGCTGGTGCTGTAGATCATGATGATCCCGATCACATTCAGAAAAATCACCGGGAACAGGATCCGATAGTTCAGCGGACCTATCACCACAAATTCCCGGAGACGCTCCCGGAATGTCTTCCTGGGGGCCTTCTTCTTTTCCTCTGTCCGGCCTGATGTCCCGGATCTCTCTGTCATTGCCACCTCCTGAAAAGGAAACGGCAGAGCGGAATCCGCAGGATTCCCGCTCCGCCCGCGCAAATGTTCCTGCACTCTGGCGTGCAGAAAACGAAGCCGCTGTTTTGCATGATACACGATTCCAGGGCACCCCGCAAGTCAGTTCATTTTTTTCGCGAGATTTTCCTCCCACGACCCGGAGGACGCCGCACCGGTGCGGGAACCGCTCCCGGACCCGTCTGCGCCCTCCGACTGGCGGGACAGATAATCGGACACCGCATCCGGCTGCGCCATACTCGTGACCCGGTCGGCAATGTTCTGGGTCGTCGTGGCATTGACTGCCTCCCGCACGAGTCTCTCAGTCTCATCGACGGTCAGTCCGGTCCGCTCCGCGATCTGCTGCACGGTCGGCGTCTTCCCCGTCTGCTTTGCCAGTTCCGCGGAGGCGTCCATGACCTGATTGATCAGATCCGTATACCGGCTGTCCCCGCTCTGTGTCTCCCGGATTCCGTCCAGATATTCCTTCATGGCCGCCCGGACGGCTTCATCCCGGCGCTTCCGGAAATCTCCGCCACGGAAATCTTCCAGGAACAGTGTCAGGGCGACATTCCCCTCCTGCACGAGATCCTCCAGCTCCGCCTCGCCGGCCCCCATGGACATAGCGATGCGGATCACCTGCAGCAGGCTGCCCTGGATCAGCCGGTCCTTTGCCTCCCGGTCCGGCAGTTTCTGCTCCAGCCGCTTTTCTTCCTCCTCGGTCAGCTCCGGGATCCGGCTGATTTCCTGCAGAATTTCGGCGAAATGTCCGCTGTCTCCCTCCGGTTCTCCCGAGGCTTTGTCCTCCGGCACAGGATTCCTCTCCTGATCCATTCCCGCGCTTTCGCTCGCGCTGCCGGTCTGCTCCTCCTGTCCGTTCGTCCACTGATCTCTCTCAGTCATGCTGCTCCTTTCTCTCTGGAAATTTCTTCCAGAACGTCTCCAGTACACTGCTGACACTGGCAAGATGCACACTGCGGCAGTCGTCCCATTCCGGCGGAAAAAGTGCACGGTATTCCCGGCGCAGAAACCGCTCATCCATCAGCAGGATCACCCCGTTGTCATCGTCCGTTCGGATCAGCCGGCCCGCCGCCTGCATCACCCGGTTCATGCCGGGATACAGATATGCACAGGCAAACCCGTCCATTCCGCGGTCGGTATAATATCCCCGCAGGATCTCATTCTCCGCGCTGATCTGCGCCAGACCCGTCCCGACGATGCAGACGCCGATCAGACGATCCTGCTGCAGATCGATTCCCTCCCCGAAGATCCCGCCGGTCACGCAGAAACCGACCGTCGGACAATCGCGCTCGGAGAAATACCGCAGAAATTCTCCGCGGGACGCCTCATCCATCTCCTGCAGCTGCCGGATTGTCCGGAATCCGTCCGGGATCTCTGTGACCGCACAGATGTCTTCCATCATCCGGTAGGAAGGGAAAAAGACCAGATAATTGCCCTTCCGCGCCTGCAGCATCCTGGTGATGTACTGCCCGCAGCGCGTATATTCCGCCGCGCTGCGCCGCGTGTATTTCGTCGTGACATCCGCTGCGGCCACAATCAGCCGGCGGCTCCGGTCAAAGGGCGAGGGGATGTAGACGGCCGGCGTGTCCGAGTCTCCGGTGAGAAGATCCCGGTAATAGGAAATCGGAAGAAAGGTTGCGGAGAAGAAAATCGATGCCATCGCCTGCTTCGTACACGCGGCAAGACGGCCGGACGGGTTGACGCAGAACAGGCGGATCAGAAAGGTTCCGTCCGCCCGGTTTTCCGTATAGATCCGACTGTTCTCCGAAAGCTGCTCTTCGCAGGCCAGGTAATCCCGCAGACCGAAGAAAAATTCCGACGATTCGTCCGTGGGCTTCCACCCGGGATCCCGCTTAGGCAGATCGGTCAGGGCTTCGTACAGTTTCCGGACCGCCTTCGTCACGCCGGCAATCTCCCCGCGATCCGCAATGCGCCGGGCCGGAGCAAGTTTCCGGGTTTCCTCGTCCCCGGCGGATTCCTTTTTCAGGCAGAGCATCGCCCGATTCGCCGCGCCGGCCAGGCGGACCAGATCGGGATAAGCGGCGTAGGTTTTTCTGGCTTTCAAAAAGTCTTCCTTCACCAGGCCCGCGCTGTACATTTCTCGCCCCCGGTCGACGAGATTGTGCGCCTCGTCCACCAAGAAGAGTGCATCTGTCTTCTGGCCGTCGCCGAAAAAGCGCTGCAGGCGGACATTGGGATCATAGACATAATTATAATCGCAGATGATGCAGTCCGTCCACTCTGTCAGATCCAGACAGAACTCGAAGGGACAGACCTGTGCCTGCCGGGCGTGCTCCAGAATGACCGGTTCGGTGATCTGCCCTTCCTCGGACAAAAGGTCAAAGGCTGCCTTCCCCACCCGGTCGAAATGTCCCTTTGCACAGGGACAGCTGTCCGGATTGCATTCCCTCTTTTCCTGAAAGCACATCCGGTCCTTTGCCGCAATGGTGACGGAAGTCACTGCGGCGCCGCGGTCCCGGAGGATCCGGATACTCTCCTCCGCGGTCCGGCGCGTGGTGGTCTTTGCCGTCAGGTAGAAAATCCGCTCGGCATCGGAATACCGCAGCATCAGCACCGCCGGAAAAAGAACCGACATGGTTTTCCCGACGCCGGTCGGCGCCTGAATCAGCAGGGTTTCCTGTTTCTGCATGGCTTTCCACGCGGCGACGACCAGTTTACGCTGGCCGGGGCGGTAGGGAAAGGGAAACGGCATGCCCTCCAGGGACTGATCCCGCTTCTCGCGGTGCCTCACGGCAAATTCTGCCCAGGGACGGTATTTTTCCAGAAGGCTGTGCAGCTCCTCCTGCAGTTCCTGCGCCGAGTATTCTCTCTGAAAGCGTCGGATCTTTTCATCCGCCTGCCCGCAGTAGGTCATCTGAATCTTCATCCGGTCCAGATGGTTCTGCGCACTGTAGATGGCGCCATAGCAGACCGCCTGTGCCAGGTGGACCGGCACGGGCTCCGTCAGCTGATCCGGATCCGAGAGGACGGTCTTGATCTCATCGATCATCACCCCGTCCGGATCCTCTTCAATGCCGTCGGCCCTGCCCTCGAGGAGAAGCGTAAATGCGGGATACGAGAACGACTGGCGAAGCGCCACCTCCGCCCGGTAGTTCTCCCCCATGGATTTCTGAATACGGCGGTGCAGGCGCGACCCTTCCAGCATGGCATCCTTCGCCGCACCGGCAAACCGGGTGTCGATATCCCCGCTCCGGAGAACAAATTCGACCAGATGCCGCACAGAAATCCGGATCGTCTTTTCTTTATCGATCTGTGCTCCCGGCATACCCTGTCCTCCTCCCTGCCAGGCAAATGCAGAATCCGGAAGGGACAAGTAAATGGAGCGCCCTCCCCGCATCTGCAAAACAGAAATCTGTACCCGTCCCCCTGCCGGTTTCTTCCGGCATGGATCCGCGGAAGTGTCCTGAAAGTTTCAGGATTTGCAAAGGCCCCAGGGCAGGAATTCCCGCCCCGGAGCCTTTGCCGTACTCTCCCTGTTTAAGGCAGCTGTACCAGGGGAAGGATCTCTCCGGACGAAAGAGCGAACAATTCTTCCTCCCGGACGCCGTCCTGAACTCTGACTGCCACCACATAATCCTCCAGCGCGTAGACAATGCCGGTCCACGGCTCGTCCTCCGTTCCTGCCGTCAGTACTTCCAGGCCGCTGCCGTTCGGGCGGACGCGCACCAGATTCCCATCCTCAATTCCGTAAACCCAGTTGCCGTTCGCCGCAAGGCCGTCCGTCATGTCGGCGATCCCTTCAAGCGGCATCGCCACGGTTTCGCCGGTGTCGGTCCGGACACTGTAGAGCGCGTCCGAAGCGCCGTCATACACGCACAGGTACGGTTCCAGCACCTGTGCCCAGACGACATCAGGCGTGAACGGAAGAGAAATCACCTGCGCTTTGTTTCCCGCGTAGTCGGACCGGACAATATTTCCGCTCTCATCCAGGTAATACGCCCACGATGGAGAGAAGGTCAGGAACCGGCTGACGCCGGGCCAGATCTTTCCCTCCGGATCCGAACCGATGAGATATTCCCTGCCGCCGGCAAAAATACTGTAATTCATGATATAGACTGGCTCGCCGTCCGCCACATGGCGGGCGAGCAGGGTCGGCGTTCCGCCCGCCTCCGGCACAGACCAGACCGTCCCCTCCGCCGGGTTCTCCGCGTTTTCCATATAATAATATACGGTTCCGCTGATGACATTCATTCCCTGCGCATTCTCCGCCACATGAGATACCGCGTCGGAATCCGTCTGTTTTCCCGCATAGACGACGTCATTTTTCTCGTCATAGGTGCCGAGTTTCGCGTAGCACAGCCCGGAAGATGGAAGCGGAGTCTCCGTATATGCCTCGTCGGACCAGACCGGAAGCCCGTAGTACTGCGGCGCACTCTCCTGCGTTGTCTCCTCGGTCTCCTCCTCTGTCCGTTCCTCCGTGGCCGGCTCGGTGGTGCGCTCCTCTTCGGTCGTCTCCTTGGTTTCTTCTTCTGTGGTTTCCTCCGGAGCCGGCTCGGTGGTGCGCTCCTCTTCGGTCGTCTCCTCGGTTTCTTCTTCTGTGGTTTCCTCCGGAACCGC
>OMZJ01000143.1 GCA_900315495.1 uncultured Lachnospiraceae bacterium | reverse complement strand
GGTTCTTCCCGTTACTTACTGTGTTCGGACATCTCTCGATGTCCGGGAGTTTCTCATGGAACCTCATCTCTTTCGAGCTGATGTTCTTGAAAAACGTTCTGAAACTTCTTTTAAAAGAATTTTCAGGGATTGGTTATACTGTTCAGTTATCAAGGTGCGGTGTGTTTTCCAGATCTCGATTTGAGTAGTTCCTCTCGGAGTTCTGAAATCCAGTATTCCGGTAAACCGGTCTCTCTGGAAAACTCGCTGTCTCTCGGACAGCTCGTTAATAATATCACCCGCTTATTTCTCTGTCAAGCGTTTTTTGAAAATCTTTTTCACTTTTTGGAGTAGTCTACCGGGCAGTCATAATCTGAAGTTCTCCGGCCTGTTCTCCCATCCCTGCCTGCCGTATATTCGACAGCAGCGGTACGCAAAGGGCAGACCGCCATATACCTGTTCCTGTTTGTACGATCGCCATGCCTGCAGGCACCGGGCGGGCTGTGATCTATGTACTGTACCTGTATGCGAGACACATTCATCCCAGGTCCGTTGTTTCCGGCAGAATTCATGTGTCCGTATCGGGCGTTCCTGTCAGGATTCCTGTGTGTCCGTATCTTGTTGTATCTTACAGAGTACTGTAATGAAGAAATCAATGAAGCGGGTACCGAATGGAATCACTTCTCACATTCGATACCCGCTTTAATGTTCAGTATCCAACGGTTTACCCTCCAGTTGATACAGACCACATAAACCAGATATATAAGATATAGCTGTTATATATGTTGAAGTATCTGAATCTGATCTGCTGCAGATTTCTCTTCCGGACTCCTGTTGCCTTTGTTTCCTCATCCGTCTGATTCTGTCTGTTGCTGTCCGGTTCTACTTCCCACGGCCATTCATTCAGACATCTCTGCAGAACCTGCGGTACTGTCTTTCCTTCCTGTCTCGGAAAGATCTTCCCATTCTTCTCATGAATCCGAATCTGCTTCTTAACAGATTCCGTCTTTCTCATGACTCTCTGAGAAATTCTGTTCGCACCAGTTTTCTTTCTGCCTGCATTGGTGCTTCCCTGCAAGTTCTTCAGATCACCATTCAGCTGCGAATCAGTTTGTAGTACATATACTGCTGCCACTCTGATGTTTCCCCGAGTGCGGATCCGCCGATTTTCTCTCTGCCTTCCTTTGCCTTTCCTCCGGAAATCAGAAATTATCCTCTCAGATGGCAAGCAATTGGATCCCTGCCGACAACCATTTGGATCGGTCAAGATATGCTTTGGGAAAATCAAATGCTTCCGTGATTTATGCTGCTTGTAATGATTATCAACTGCTGCACATGTGAAAATAGTTACAGCTAAGCCTTTCAACAATCAGATTCGTTTTCTGAAATTCGTATTGCCGTTTGTGTCCGCGTCTCAGCGCGATCCGTCTCGATATTTCCTGCTGCAGCTTCCGGATTCAGCCGCCCGCTGTCTGACACTCTGAAAACAATAAACCTGCTGTGTTCCGGCTTTTGCTCTTCCTGGTCCTGTCCCGGTTTTCAAGCCGTCAGAACATTACTTCAGAAGTCTTCGGTTTGCCCTCCTTTTCCTCAGATTTTGTGCTTCATCTTTGCCGCTAAGGCTTTCATACTGATCACCGCCTTTGCTGCTTTCTTGATGCAGTTACAGTATACGAAATTTACAATTCCATGTCAAGCTGTTTTCAAATATTTTTTGAGATTTTCTTATATTTTTGTAATCTCATTTTGATTTGCTTTTATTGTATATAATTATTTGAATATTTACGATATTATCTTTCCGCTTTAATTGACATTGTCAGAATAATATAATTTCCGTATTTCAGGCGCCGCATCAGCTTCATCCTTTCCCTGATTTTCATCCGCTGCCTGATGCATCCTGCCCGGTTCGTGGTACAATGTTCTCATTCACGGAGAAAAATCCGAAAAGATCAAAGTATCACAGTTGGAGTATCACAATCAGAGTATCACAATCAGAGTATCTCCAGAGTATCACAGTCAAAGCACAATCAGGAGGAACCACATGAACTACTTTTCGATCTCAGATAATGCCCTTCTCTTCCGCCGGCGGGGTGAGCTGGCAGAACTTCGCCCGTGGGGCCGCGGCATCCGCGTGCGGGCAACGATGAACCACGCTTTTACCTCCGCAGACTGGGCGCTCTCCGAAAAAGTCCCGACGAAGAACGGACAGATTTCGATCAGTGAGGACGGCAGTGAGGCCTCTGTCGCGGCCGGGGGAATCCGGGCTGTCATCAGCGCATACGGCAGGATCTGCTATTACCGGCAGTCTGACGGAGCTCTTCTTCTCAAGGAGTATTATCGCTCCTGGGATCACGGCACGGAAGGCTGGAAAGACCTGGATACCATCGTTCAGCAGCGGATTGCCGCGCGTTCCTACAAGAATGTCGGCGGCGATCACTGGCGCATTTCCCTTCGCTTTGAGGCGTCTGAGAAGGAGCGGATCTACGGAATGGGCCAGTACCAGCAGAGCGGACTGAACCTGAAAGGATCTCACCTGGATCTTGTGCAGAAGAATACGCAGGCATCCGTACCCTTTATGATGTCCAGTCTCGGCTACGGCCTGCTCTGGAATAACCCCGCCGTAGGCACCGCATCCTTTGCAACCAACGAGACCGAATTCACTGCGGAGGCTTCCCCGCAGATCGACCTGTGGATCACCTGCGGGGACACTCCTGCCCAGATCACCGAACAGTATACCGAGGTCACCGGGAGAGTTCCGATGATGCCCGACTGGGCGATGGGATTCTGGCAGTGCAAGCTTCGCTATCAGTCTCAGGACGAGGTGCTTCAGATCGCACGCCGCTATCACGAGATGGGGGTTCCTCTCTCCGTCATCGTCATCGACTTTTTCCACTGGACGCAGCAGGGCGAATGGAAATTTGACCCGGTGTATTTCCCGGATCCCGCTGCCATGGTCAGGGAACTGCACAGCATGGGCATCCGCCTGATGGTTTCGATCTGGCCGACCGTGGATCACTCCTCCGAGAACTACCGGGAGATGTATGAGTGGGATCTTCTGGTCCGCGCCAACCGTGGTATGAATATCACCATGGACTGCTGGGGGCTGGAAAGCTTTATCGATCCGACCAATCCCAAGGCCAGGGAGTTTCTGTGGCAGAAGGCAGAGGAACACTACCTCAGATACGGTGTGGACCTGTTCTGGCTGGATGAGGCAGAACCGGAATATACCGCACCCGATTTCGATCTGTACCGGTACTACGACGGCAATGCGCTCTCCTGCGCCAATGAATATCCGGTGCGCTACGCGCAGGCGTTCTATGACGGTATGAAAAAGGAAGGCATCGAAAATCCGATCAACCTGATCCGCTGCGCCTGGGCCGGCAGTCAGAAATACGGTGCGCTTGTCTGGTCCGGCGATGTGCCTTCCACGTTCACTTATCTGCGGTATCAGCTGACCGCCGGCCTGAACATGGGAATGGCCGGAATTGCCTGGTGGACCGCCGATATCGGCGGTTTTCACGGCGGAAATGTCCACGATCCCGCTTTCCAGGAGCTTCTGTGCCGCTGGTTCCAGTTTGGCGCATTCTGCCCGGTCATGCGCCTTCACGGGGACCGGGATCCGCACAAAAAGCCCCTCGGCACATCCGGCGGCGGCATGGTTGCTTCCGGTGCGGACAACGAGATCTGGAGCTATACACCGGAAATGCAGGAGATGATGACCTATTACATCCGCCTGCGTGAATCCATGAAGGATTATCTCCGTCAGACGATGAAAGAAGCCCACGAGAAAGGGACCCCGGTCATTCGCCCGCTGTTCTACGACAATCCGGAGGATCCGGCAGTGCAGGACGTGGAGGATGAATACCTCTTCGGCCATGACCTGTGTGTCGCTCCGGTTCTGACAGCCGGTACAGTCTGCCGTAAAGTAGTCCTTCCGGCCGGAAACTGGATCGAATACGAAACCGGAAGGAAGTTTTCCGGTGATCAGACGATTGAGGTCAGTGCGCCCATGGTACGGATTCCGCTCTTTGTCCGGGAGGGTGCGCAGGTTTTCAAGAGTTAAAAATTTCCAGGCAGCATCTCAGAGAGGAATCTTTCCCCAGAACGGAACAGGGAGGGTGTCTGGAATGCCCGGTACCCTCCTTTCAGCAGAAGCGTCCTGTGAAAAACAGCAGGCAGAATTGTCATCGACGGAATGATCAGCATGATCAGCATAAGAATGAATGATCAACATAAGAATGAATGATCAACATAAGAATGAATAATATGAAAAAAGTGATTCTCGCATCCCAGTCCCCGCGCCGCAGTGAGCTGCTGGCACAGATCGGCATTCCTTTTTCAGTGATTGTCAGCCACATGGAAGAACATCCGCACAGCGCAGAGCCTTCCGCTGTGGTGGAGGAGCTTTCTGCCTCGAAGGCCGATGCCGTTGCCCGGCAGATTGCAGAGGACTGCACAATCACAGGCGTGGATACCATCGCCTCCGTAAACTGCCTGGTGATCGGCGCAGACACCATCGTCGCGGCGGACGGACAGATTCTCGGAAAGCCGAAGGATGCGGCGGACGCATCCCGGATGCTGCACATGCTGTCCGGCAGAACACATCAGGTGTACAGCGGTGTCACCGTTCTGGAGCTTTCCGGAGGAACGGTCACCCGCAGGCAGACCTTTCACGAGCGGACCGATGTTCATGTCTGCCGTATGACGGACGCGGAGATTGACGGCTACATCCGTTCCGGGGATCCCTTTGACAAGGCCGGTGCTTACGGCATTCAGGGGCACTTCGGCGTCTTTGTCAGCGGAATCGACGGCGACTATTTCAACATCGTCGGGCTTCCGATTTCTCACCTCTACCGCGTTCTGAAAGAATATCTCTGAAGTAAACCGTTTCCGGAAAAAAGCTGCCCGAAAAACCAGATTCACAGGTTTTCCGGGCAGCTGTTATTATTTCTGATTCCGATACTGGATTGGCGTCATATTGAAAGCCCTGCGGAACAGGCGGTTGAAATGCTCCACATTCTGATAGCCGACCGATGCCGCGATGCTCTCGACCGTCATGGTACTGCTCTTGAGCAGGGATTTTGCCTTCTTCAGCCGTACCTTTCGGACCAGCTCTCCGAAGGTCATGCCGGACTTCTCCTTGATGTACTTGGAGAGATAGGGCTTGGAGAGGAAAAACTTCTCCGAGAGGCTCTCGAGGCTGACCGTCACATAATTGGCCTGGATATAGTTCATGATTTCGACCATGCGGCGATCCTTGGTGAACTGGGCATTCTGGATTTCCTCCACCTTGTTGACCGCGACTTCCAGTGCGCTGATGGAGGCGCGGATAATATCGTTGTCGATGCCGACGCCCCAGTAGCGGCGCCCGTTGCACACAACCGCGACATACGCAACGGCCTTGGAAGAACTGCCCTTGGAGAGGGAGCGCTCCTCGTAGGTGGAAAGCTCATAGCTCACATGGAAGTATCCCTTGATTGCATTGCTGACTGCATCCAGACGGCCGTTTCCATTTCCGGTGATCACCTGTGTACGGTCATTGTGATGAATGGTCGCATTGGCGATGATGCCGTTTTCCTGCTTGAAGTGGACCTCAGACAGCTGGAAAATATTGCGCGGCGTGACATAGTGATCCTCGAAGACCTGATAGACCAAAGCCGGCGTGAGCTCGCGGTGTTCCTTGTCGGATACGTCCTTGACGGTATAGCTGACTTCCTCCCGCATGCCGTCCGGCAGGCTGAGGCCGAAGTTTGTCTTGAGCACATAGCCGATGCCGCCCTTGCCAGACTGGCTGTTGATGCGGATCACGTCAGAATCGTAGGTACGGCCCACATCCTCCGGATCGATCGGCAGATACGGAACCGTCCAGTACTTTCCGCTCTTTCCCGCCTCCATCCACGCAAGGCCCTTGGCAATCGCATCCTGATGGGATCCGGAGAACGCGGTAAAGACTAGTTTGCCGGCATAGGGCTGCCGCTCATAAACCTTCATGCCCGTGCAGCGCTCATAGACTTCCACCAGATGATTCATATCCGAAAAATCAAGCTGGGGATCCACGCCCTGGGAGAAAAGGTTCATGCCGAGCGTGACGATATCGACGTTTCCCGTGCGCTCGCCATTGCCGAACAGCGTTCCCTCGACCCGCTGCGCACCGGCAAGGACACCAAGCTCCGCGTCCGACACGCCGCTTCCCCGGTCATTGTGCGCGTGAATGCTGAGGATCACGCCGTCGCGGTATTCCAGATGCTTGCTCATGTATTCCACCTGGCAGGCAAAGACATGGGGCATCGCGTTCTCCACCGTGGTCGGAAGATTGATGATGCACTTGTGATCCGGTGTGGGCTGCCAGACATCGAGAACCGCATTGCACACTTCGAGTGCATAGTCGACCTCGGTTCCCGGGAAGCTCTCAGGGCTGTACTCAAACGAGTAATTTTCACCGGCTTCGTCGGTCAGCTTCTTCAGGAGAGCTGCCCCGTCCACCGCGATCTGCTTGACCTCCTCCTTTGTCTTTTTGAAAACCTGTTCCCGCTGCGCCACGGATGTGGAATTGTACACATGGATGATCGCGTGCGGCGCACCCTTCACTGCCTCGAAGGTCCGCTTGATGATGTGCTCTCTTGCCTGGGTCAGCACCTGGATCGTAACGTCATCGGGGATGAGGTGATTTTCAATCAGTGTGCGGCAGAAGACAAACTCCGTCTCGGAAGCGGCCGGAAAACCGACTTCGATCTCTTTGAATCCGATGGAGACAAGTGTCTTGAAGAACTCGACCTTCTCATCCAGGTTCATCGGCTCGACCAGCGCCTGATTGCCGTCGCGCAGGTCAACCGAACACCAGATCGGCGCCTTGTCGATCGAATCCTTTTTCACCCAGTCATACGTGACTTCCGGCGGCATAAAATACTGCTTCTTATATTTTTCGTAACCCTTCATTCGACTCCTCCGGCCCGTGGGGACTTTATACAGCATTCGCGGTGGATTATCATAAATCTAATCTGTATGTCATTTGTGACAACGGTTATAATAGCACCGCTCTGGCCGAATGATAAGGGATAAATATATACAGTTTCTTGATCTATTATGTTATTCCGATGCTTTTTTCGTCAAGTCTTCCTTTTAGAATATATTAATTTTTGTGTCGGAGTGATTTTACCCGGCCCATTTCCGACCGTGAAGCAGTTTTTCGCTGTCACGAAGTATCTCCCAGCCATACCGCAGTGGTTTTGCTCCACGCTGCGGTTGTTCCCTGCCATGAAGCAGTGATCTGCAGCTGTCTTCTACAGACCGCAGCAGCCGGAACCTATTCCGTCTTCCGGCCATCGTCCGTCAGATACCGGGTGATCAGCTTCCGGAGCAGGCTCCACAGTTCCTCCTCGGAGACGCAGAGGCGGCCGCTCCGGTCTGTCGGATGAATCAGGCCCGCATCCCGCCAGTTATAAACGGTCTGGCGGGATACATGCATCCTGCGGGACAGCTCTGCCATGGTGAATGTTTTTCCTCTCTCCAGCTCCCCGTCTGCCCGCATTTCACCTGCCGGCGTGCTGCCAGCCGGATTTTCTTCTCCCGCCGTTTCCTCCGATTCTGTCCGGCCGTACACATGATATTGCATCCCTGGTTCAGCGATCCATGAGGCTTCCGACCGTTTCTTTGTCAGCGGGCCATACTCCTCCCGCAGGTGCGTCTCTGTCGACAGTCGGTTTTCTTTCCTTTCTTTCTCGCGGATGGCGAGCTCATACCCCATCGGTTCGAGCAGCCGGTTCATGGCTTTCACCGACGGCATGATTTCACCCGATTCATATTCCGCGATCTGCTGCCGGGTGATTCCGGACGCTTTTGCCAGCCCGGTCTGGGTGGTCGTGGATTCTCGGATGTCCCGGAACTTCGTGAGCAGTTCCCTGGTTGCCCTGCTGTATGCCAGAAGCCGCTTCGCAGTCTGTTCTTCTCTCTCTGTCATGATGTGTTTCCTCCTTTCGCGAGTGTATTGTTTTTCACGCGGGCTGTCAAGCAGCGGGCAGAAAGCCGGAAAGCCAGCGCGTTCGATGAGTCACTTTTCAACCGAAAGCCTGGGGGAAAGAGCTCTGTTGTGTCTGTATCAGTTGCCGCTGCTTCGTTTCAGGCCGGAAACCCCGGGAAAGAATCGAAAACGTGTCCAGGAACCAGGGAAAAGCCGAAGGTCCTGCTCTCTCCGGTGAAGCGATGTGATTTGAGGTCTTGCCGCGAGGGTAACGTCCATGATAAAATCTGTATCCGGCCGTACGGATCCCTGCGGCCGCCAGAACATTGGTTTTCAAAATCATCTTCGGAGGGCAGAATGGAGAATCCGGTTGGAATTATCGGTGCGGAGGCACAGGAAATTGCGCGTCTGGTCAGGGAACTGGCTGACAGAAAAGAGTTTGAAACGGGAAGAACCCGTTTTATCGCGGGCAGTCTCGGCGGAGTGCCGGTGGTCCTCGGCCAGTGCGGCAACGGGAAAGTCAACGCCGCCTGCTGTGCGCAGCAGATGATCGATCTGTTCCATGTCCGCGCGCTTCTCAACACCGGAGCGGCCGGATCCCTGGATGCTGCCATCAATATCGGAGACATCGTTCTCTGCACCGATGCGGTACAGCACGATGTCGATGTCACGGGGCTCGGGTACGAACCGGGACTGATCCCGGATACCGGCAGGGCATTCCGCGCGGACGCCGGGCTCCGCGCGCTTGCAAAGGAATGCTGCGAGGAGGTCAATCCGGAGCTCTCGGTTTATGAAGGCCGGATTCTGACCGGAGACCAGTTCATCTCCGGGAGGGAAGCAAAGGAACGGCTGGTTCATCTGTTCGGCGGGCTCTGTGCGGAGATGGAGGGCGGTGCCATTGCCCAGGCCGCTTTCTGCGCAGGTGTTCCCTTCTTGATCATCCGCGCTATCTCGGACAAGGCCGACGGAAGCGCCTCGATGGATTATCCGACCTTCTCCGCACTGGCATCGGAACACTCCGCCAGGCTGGTGGCGGCGATGATCCGCCGGATGAAATAACCTCGCAGGCTGTGGGGATGTCTTGAAAGAAAGGCAGCGGACGTCAGTCCGCTGCCTTTTTCTGATCTCTGGCGGCCAGCATCTCCCGGAGCTCATCCGGTGAGAAGGTATATTTCTTTCCGCAGAAGCGGCAGACGACCTCGATATCTTTCCCGTCGTCAATCATCTCCTGAATATCCGGCCGGCGGATGCTGGCGATGCCGCGGGCAAAGCGCTCCCGGCTGCAGTCACAGCGGTATCCGATCGGCATCCGTCCGTAGATCTCGGGCTGCAGGCCGTTCAGCACCCTCTCAACCAGTTTTTCCGGGGTATCACCCTGCTTGAGAAGCGTGGTGACCGGCGGCAGATCGTGGAGATTGTCCTCGATGCGGTCGATATCCGCGTCGGTGGCGCCGGGCATCATCTGCACAATGAAACCGCCGGCCTCCCGCACGGTATTGTTGTGATTCATCAGCACGCCGAGCGCCACGGAAGAAGGCACCTGCTCGGACACAGCGAAATAGTAGGTCAGGTCTTCGGCGATTTCTCCGCCCACAAGGCTGACCTGCCCCGAATACGGCTCCTTCAGGCCCTCATCGCGGATCACCGTCAGCGTGCCCTTGCCGACCGCTCCGCCCACATCCAGCTTCCCCTTGCTGTTCGGCGGCAGATCCACCTGCGGGTTTGCGCAGTATCCCTTGACATGGCCCTGCGCATCCGCCGTTGCAAGGATCCTGCCCGCGGGGCCGTCCCCGTCAAACTGGACGGTGATCCGGTCGCGCTCGCCCTTCATCATCGACCCCATCATCACCGTGCCGGTCAGAGTCCGGCCGACGGCCGCTGTAATCGTCGGGCTGGAATTCATATACTGCCGGTATGTCTCCACGAGGTCGCGGGAGGTCGCGGCGAATGCGCGCACCCGCCCCTCTGCCGCTGTCGCGCGGATTATATAATCCTGATATTCATTCTCACTCATCTGCTTTTTCTTTTCCTTTCTCCCGGAGAATCACGTAGATCCTGTCGGTACCGTCCGTGACCTCCCCGCGGCTTCGATCCATCGCCTCGACAAAGGTCATGCCGGCTTCCTCCGCCGCCTTCCGGATCACCGGGATTTCCCAGACTTTCTGGATGTGCTCCTCGTCATACCGGCGGTACAGTCCGGATTTTTCCGGCAGATACAGCGTCAGCCAGGTATTGTTTTCCTGCCGTCTCTCATCAAATTCCTCCTCCCAGATATAGGAGAAGGTGCCCTCCCGGCATTCCCCGTCGGCATCCGCATAAACCTGATCCGCCGTCTTGCGGAAATAATGGGCCGTTTTGCAGTCGAAAATAAAGATTCCGCCGGGATCCAGGTAATTATTGACCAGCCGCAGGACCTGCACCAGATCGCTGTATTCCGTCAGATAGTTCATGGAGTCGCACAGGCTGACGGCCGCGGCCACGGTGCCGTACAGCTCAAATGCCCGCATGTCCTGTTCCAGGTAGAGTATATTCCGGCCGCTGGCGTCCCGTTTGCGGAGTGCTTCCGCCAGCATCGCCTCGGAGTGGTCCACGCCGATCATATCATATCCTTCTGCTGAAAACATCTCCGTCAGTGTGCCGGTTCCGCAGCCGAGTTCCAGCAGGAGCCCGCCATTGATCCCAAAGGAACGCAGAAGCCCTGTCACAAAAGTACACCAGTCCTGATAGGGGATCTGGTCCATCATCTGGTCATATACCTCGGCAAACGCCGTATAAGCATCGATCTCTGTCAAGTTCTTCTCCTGCCTGTTCTCCCGCCGTGCGCTTTCTGCCTCCCGGTCCGCATCCGGACGGGGTCTGTCTCCTCGTATCCTGCAGCCCGCGGACAGCCGCCCGAGCGAAAATAATACCGCAGCTGATCATGGTCCGAATGCCCTCGTCCCGGAGCAGATCAGGCCATATACACCGCTGCGGCCGGAAATGACCGATTTTCGTGTCATTTCCGGCCGCCTTCCCGCTGTCTGCAGGCCGCTCCCCGGGCTTCCTGATTCCGTCTGCAGGCAGTTCTCCCGGGTGTCTGGACGCCGTCTTCGGACAGTCATCCGCTGCCCGGGGATCTTTTCGCTGTCAGCGAATGGTTTCCACCTTGATGGTATTGGTATTGCCCGGCAGACCGCCGATCTGTCCGCCGGTCAGGACGACATTGTCATTCTTTTTCAGATGCAGAATGCGCTTTGCCTCCTGCAGGCCCTGATAGAACACCACATCCAGGGAGTTGTATTCCTCCCCCAGGACCGGGATCACACCCCAGCTCAGATTCAGTTTTCGCCAGGCACGCTCGTTGGTGGTAATCCCGACAATCTGTGCCGGGCAGCGGAAACGGCTGACCATCCGGACCGTGATGCCGCTGCGGGAGTTGACGACAATCGCCTTCGCGTGAACGTCAATTGCCATGGAACAGGTGGCGTGGGAGATGGCATCCAGATTATTGCGGATCTCATATTCCGTAGTCCGGAACCACTGCTTGTAATCAATGTTCTCCTCCGTCACCCGGCAGATTTCCGCCATGTTCTGCACGGCTTCCACCGGATATTTCCCGGCTGCGCTCTCGCCGGAGAGCATGACCGCGGAGGAGCCGTCATACACGGCATTGGCCACATCCGAAATCTCTGCCCGGGTCGGCCGCGGATTCGTGATCATGGATTCCAGCATCTCCGTGGCAGTGATCACGCGCTTCCCCTTCAGGCGGCACTTGGAGATCAGGTACTTCTGCACCGCAGGGACTTCGACGAACGGGATCTCCACGCCGAGATCGCCGCGGGCCACCATGACGCCGTCCGCAACCTGGCAGATCTCATCGATGTTGTCGACGCCGGAGCGGTTTTCGATCTTGGCGATGATATCAATGTCCTTTCCGCCGTTCTCGTTCATGAAGTTGCGCATCGCTTCCACGTCCGACTTGCGCGACACAAAGGACGCCGCCACAAAATCGATGCCGTGTTTGATGCCGAAGAGAATGTCGTCCTTGTCCTGGTCGCTCAAAAACTCATTGGTCATCAGCCTGCCCGGGAAGTTCATGCTCTTGCGGTCCGAAAGATCGCCGCCGGCCTCCGTCATGCAGATGACATTGTTCCCCTCGATCCGCTCCACCCGGAAGATGAGGATTCCATTCGCCACCAGGATCTTGTCTCCCACGGAGATATCGTTCGGCAGGTTCTTGTATGTGACGGAGACCTTCGTCGCATCCCCCTCCAGGTCATCGGTCGTAAAGGTGAATTCCTGACCCTCTTCAATGTGGACCTTGTGATCCCGGAAAGTTCCGATGCGGTATTCCGGCCCCTTGGTATCCAGCATGATTGCAATCGGAAGATTCCGCTTTGTGCGCACCTTCTCGATCATCCGGATTTTTTCCAGATGCTCCTCGTGGGTGCCGTGGGAAAAGTTCAGCCGGGCCACATTCATGCCGGCTTCGCACATTTTTGTCAGTGTCTCTTCATCGCTGCACGCCGGTCCGATGGTGCAGATGATTTTTGTTTTTCTCATATTCGGATTTCCTCTCCGGTTTTCTCCGCCTGACGGGCAGAAAACGGTACGATGGTACCATTTCTGCGGCTGCTGCCGGATTTCGGTACAATGAGCAGGAAGCCGCACGAAGGCATCCGGCATCCCTTCTGCGGCTGCTGCCAGGTTTTCGGTCTGAGGGGCGGAAAGCCGCACACAAGTACGTTTCCCGCGCGGGCTGCCAGCTGCTTTACGTCTGATAGGCGGGAAGACGCACCTCGATGGTGGTCCCTTCGTCCACACGGCTGCGCAGGGTGATCACACCGTTTCTTGCCGCAACGATATGCTTGACGATGGCAAGCCCGAGGCCCGTGCCGCCAGTCGCCCGGCTGCGGCTCTTGTCCACCCGGTAAAAGCGCTCAAAGACATGGGGCTGGGACTCCGCCGGGATGCCGATGCCGGTATCGGAAACCGTCAGAATCGCATCCAGCTCGTCGTGATCCACGGAGATGGTCACGCTGCCGTTCGGCTTGTTATAGCGGATGGCATTGTCAGCCAGATTCTGGATCAGCTCCTCCATCTGACTGCGGTCCGCCGTCAGCCTGGACTCCCGGCCCCGCACTGTCAGCTGCACATGATACTTGGACGCCTCCGGCTGCATCTGTTCCGCGCACTGCCGGGCCACCTCATACAGGTCGAGACGCTCCTCCTTCGTGTTCGCCGCGGATCCGAGATCCAGCTCCGAGATCTGGATGATATCGTTGATCAATTTGAGCATCCGGTCGGCATTCTCGTGAATTTCCTTCGCAAAGCGGGTCACATCCGACTTGGAGGCAATCCCCGTTTCGATCAGCTCCGCATAACCGGAGATCGAGGTCAGCGGCGTCTTGAGCTCATGGGACACATTGGAGGAAAATTCCTGCCGCTGCTGTGCAGCGCTCATGACATCCCGGCGCTGGTCGCGGATGGTGGTGAGAAGAGGCCGCAGTTCCGGATAGGTATCCTCCGGGATATCCGACTCAAAGGGGTGCTCCGCCATCTGGCGGATCGGATCCGTAAAGCGGTCGGTGATATACCAGGAATACAGGATGGCCAGAACCACTGCGGCGGCAGCGATCAGAATGAGGTAGGGGAGCGTCCCCGTAAAGCCTTCCATGATCCCCGCGATGGTCAGCGCGCCGCGGAGCACCGTGCCGTCCTGCAGTCTCTTTGCATAATAGCAGGTGGTGCTGCCGGAAAGCGTGACGGAATGCCGGACAGCCTGGCCCTCGCCGTCCGCCATCGCCTGCTGCACTTCCGGACGGTCCGCATGGTTCTCCATCGTGGAGGGATCCGCAAAATTATCATACAGGACCGTTCCGTCCTCCGCAATCCGCGTGATGCGGACGGGATCCTCATTCTGCTTCCACTCCGAAATATACTTTTCGATCTGTGCCGGATCCTCGTTCTCGTCAAAGCGGGCGACCAGCGCCACGATGGATTTGACTTCCTTCATGCCCTGGTCTTCGTTTTCCCTCCAGAATACGAGCATGGTAAAAATCAGCGTCAGCGCAAGAATCACGATACTGATGCCGATCAGATAGCCCCTCAGTTTTTTCTTCATGGATTTTCTACCCCGCTTTCGGTACTTCTGCTGACTGCAAAACGGCCGGTCCCCGTTACGCGCCTGTCTCATTCTCCATGGCAGATCCAGCTCGCAGACTTCCGCATTCGATCTACAGCTTCCGGAGACGGCCCTCAGGCTTCTGCGCCCAGATCCCTGTCCATGGTATATCCGACGTTCCGGATGGTGCGGATCCTCTGCCCCTCGTCTCCGAGCTTCCGACGGAGCGTTCCGATATGGGTATCCAGCGTCCGGGACTCCCCGTAGAAATGATCCCCCCAGACCTCTGCGAACAGTTCCTCCCGCAGCACCACGTGTCCGGCATTCTTCATCAGGAGCTTCAGAATCTCATATTCCTTCAGCGTCAGCTCGGTCAGGACGCCCCTTACCATCACCTCATGGCGCCGGTCATCCAGCCGGATTCCTCCGATTTCCAGGATGCCCGTGACCGCGCTCTCCTTTGCGGGGACCGGACGGTTGGCCCGCCGCAGCAGCGCCTTGACCCGGGAAAGCAGCTCCAGAACGCCGAACGGCTTTGTCAGATAGTCGTCCGCACCGTTGTCCAGCCCGTGGACACGGTCGATTTCCGACGTTTTCGCCGTCACCATAATCACGGCGATACCTGCAGTGGCTTCATTTTCCCGCAGTTCTCTGACCATTTCAAATCCATCGGCATCCGGGAGCATGACATCCAGGAGAACCAGATCCGGCGTCTTTTCCTGCAGGGCCTGTCGGAAATCCGCCCCGGTTTCAAACGAGCGCACTTCATAGGAAGCGGATGTCAGAACATACTCTTCAATTTCCCGAATGTTTGCGTCATCCTCGACAACATAGATCAGGGACATCTCTTCAGTCTCCTCCGGCGAATACCCGACATTTTTCATATTTTTCACAATTTACAGCCTCATTATAAATTACAGGATTGGAAATGACAAGACAAAGAAAGCCGCGGATCCCCGGCACAACGCCGGAAACCCGCGGTTTGCTGATACAGAGACCGGACGGCAGTCCGGGATCACTCTTGTTTTCCGGCCTCATTCTTGTAGCGGTCCGTGAAGAAAATCTTCAGCTGTCCCTTCACGATATAGCTCACCCACGACGCGATGGCCTGGGAATGATCCGCAATGCGCTCAATGTACTTGGCGATCATCAGGTAATTGACACAGTTGCTGATATTGTCCGGATCCACCCGCATCTTCTTCTCGAGCTTTTTCCGGATCTCCTCGAACAGTTCATCCACAGCGCTGTCCCGCGCCGCCGCCTGCTCGGCGATCTCCACGTCGCCGCGGTAGAAGCTGTCGACGGTGTCGGACACCATACCGCGCATTTTCTCAAACATGTCGGCGAATTCCTTCGGCGGCTTGACCGTACAGCCCGGATCCATGCGGAGCAGATATTCCGCAATGTCGCAGCAGTTGTCCGCCATGCGCTCCAGGTCGCCGACCATGCGCATGTAAGAGGCGACTCTCCGCATATCCGTCCCCACCGGGGTCTGCTGAATCACAATGTCAATGCACCGCTGCTCCAGGTTTGTCTCGGTGGCATCGATGGCGTCATCATGCGCCATAATCTCGCGGCACAGCTTCGGATCGCCGCTGTGAAAAGCCTGGATCGTCTTCTCGATCTGCAGCTCCACCTCACGCCCCATCGCGTAAACATTTTCGTTGAGGCTGTTGAGTTCCCTCAGAAATTCTGTTCTGGTTGCCATTTTCTTCCCCTCCCGCTGTCTCTGAATCATCAGCCGAATCTTCCTGTGATGTAGCGCTCTGTGCGCTCATCCTGCGGATTCTCAAAGATCTGCTTTGTCGGACCGGCCTCAATGGCCTCCCCGAGCAGGAAGAACACCGTGTAATCCGAAGTGCGTGCTGCCTGCTGCATGTTATGTGTCACCACGATCACGGTAACGTCTTTCTTGAGCGCCGACATCAGCTCCTCGATCTTCATCGTGGAGACCGGGTCCAGCGCGGAAGTCGGCTCATCCATCAGAAGGACCTGCGGCTGCACCGCCAGCGCTCTGGCAATGCAGAGACGTTGCTGCTGTCCGCCGGAAAGTCCGAGCGCGGAACGGTTCAGCCGGTCCGAGAGCTCATCCCAGATGGCTGCCCGGCGGAGAGACGTCTCGACAATCTCATCCAGCCGCTTCTTGTCCTTGAGGCCATGAAGGCGCGGTCCGTATGCAACGTTATCATACACCGACATCGGGAAAGGATTCGGCTGCTGGAAAACCATGCCGACTTTTTTTCGAAGCGTTGTCGTGTCAACACCCTGTCCGTAGACATTTTCGCCGTCCAGTGTCACGGTCCCTGTGATCTTCACCCCGGAAATCAGGTCGTTCATCCGGTTCAGCGTGCGCAGGAAGGTCGATTTGCCGCAGCCGGACGGGCCGATGAACGCGGTGACCGCGTGTTTCGGGATATCCATATTGATGTTTTTGAGTGCCTGTTTTTCCCCGTAAAACAGATTCAGATTCCGGACGGAAATTTCGGTTTCCTTCAGGGAAGCCGCTTCTGTCTTCGAAGACGGCTCGATTCCCTCCAGCGTCTTTGGATCCGACATGATGATGGTCCCTCCTCTTATTTCTTCTGCGACGCCGAAGCGCGTGCCCCGACGATCCGCACCGCAATATTAATCACCAGAACAATCATAAGCAGCACGCAGGCGATTCCGTAGGCCACATCGTACTGTGCCTTGCTCATCGACAGATACAGCTGAATGGTAAGGGTTCCGCCGGATTCCAGAATCTTGTGGAAAAATCCCCGGACGCCGGAGGTCGGAAGGCGGAAGTCCGAGCCGCCGGTGAACAGCAGTGCCGCAGATTCCCCGACGATACGACCGATGGCCAGGACAATGCCGGTGATGATACCCGGCATGGCGGACGGAAGCAGGATCGTCCGGATCATATACCACCGGGATGCACCCATGCCCACGGCACCCTGCCGGTAGCTGTCCGGCACCGTCTTCAGCGCTTCCTGCGTGTTGGATGTGATGAGCGGCAGGATCATCAGGGTCAGGGTCAGCGATCCGCAGAGGATGGAATAGCCCAGATGTAGCGCAGAGCCGAAGAACATCATGCCGAAGAGGCCGAAGATGATGGACGGGATGCCGGCCAGCGTCTTGGTGGTAAAGTTTATGAGGTCGACAAGTTTTCCCGGCTTTGCGTACTCATTCAGCCAGATGGCAGACCCGACACCGATCGGTGTGGCAATCAGCAGCGTGATGACGATCATGTAAAGGGTATTGATGATGTTTCCCGCAATACCGGTCGTCCCCTTCCGCGCGCTGGTCACCGAAGTCAGGAAGGACCAGTTGACCTGGCGGAAACCGTGTACAAACACATAGACCAGAATGCCTACGAGCAGGGCGACCGAAACCGCTGCCGCCGCGCCGATGAGAATATACAGAACGATCTCACCCGGGCGGTAACGCTTCTTCACGATGCTCTCACTGCCATCGGGGTCATCCTGATAACTGAAGCGCACACCGGTATATTCCTCTGCCCTGGAAGAACCGTTTTCATACATATATGCGATATTTTCCATCTTCCGCTCCCGTTATCCCCTGTCTTCTCTCTTTGAACGACCGATGTGAAGCAGGATCGAGTTAATCACCATGATAAAAGCAAAAAGTACCATACCAATGGTAAACAGTGCCTGTCTGTGCAGCCCCGAGGCATATCCCATCTCACTGACAATGGCGGTCGTCAGGAAACGCACGGAATGAAAGGGCAGCGGGAAATTGACCGAGCTTCCCGAAACCAGCGTGATGGCCATTGCCTCTCCGATGGCACGCCCGACGCCGAGAACCACGGCGGTAAGGATTCCGGACTTTGCGGTGGGCAGGACCACCCGGAAGATGGTCTGCATTTTCGTGGCACCAAGCGCCAGCGAGCCGCTGCGCAGGTCATCCGGCACCTCGTGAATGGATGTCTCGCTGACGCTGATGACGGTCGGGAGAATCATAATCGCCAGCACCAGAATGGCCGAGAGCATGTTTGCGCCGCCGGTGAACTGATGCGTCGGATCATTCCTGAACAGCGCCAGTTCCCACTTGTACATCAGGGGATTGAGAATCACCAGGCCGAGCAGGCCGTAGACAACGGAAGGGATGCCAGCCAGAAGATCCACCGCAGGGTGGATGATGCTGGCCACTCTGGGCGGTGCGATTTCCGCCAGGAAAATGGCAGTGAACAGGCCGATCGGTACGCCGATCAGGATGGCAAGCGCTGTGCCGATGATGGAAGTCAGAATGACATAGGCAATCCCAAATTTCGGGTCCGCCGCCGTCGGCTGCCATACTGTCCCGAAAAGCATCTTCAGCGGTCCGATCTTGATCAGTGCGGGAAGTCCGCTGCCGACCAGATAGACCGTAATGGCAGCCACGGCCGCAACCGCAACCAGCCCCGCAATTTTCAGCAATACACCGGCGATTTTTTCGTTTCGCTCCATCCGGGAGAATTCCCGGGAAGTCTCATGAATACTCTGACCCTGTTCCGGCATGATTTCATCCTTTCCTAAAAAACAGTTTGCCGACAGCGGCTGCATGAAAAAACCGGGAGAGTTTTGCACCGCCCTCCCGGTCTTCCTGTTCCTGTGGAAGAATTATTCCGCAGCCTCGGTGGTCTCTTCCTCCGTGACATCCTCGGTGGTCTCTTCCTCCTCATCCTCGCTCGGGAGAATCAGGCCGCAGTCCTTGGTGATGACATCTGCACCGACATCGGACTTGACAAACTCGAAGAATGTCTGAATCAGATCGCTCTGCTCAGAGATCTCGCCGTTGGTTGCCATGACGAACGGACGGGCCAGGGTGTAATCGCCCTTTGCAATGGTCTCCTCCGTCGCATCTACACCGTTGAACTTCACCGGCTTCACGGAATCATCTACCATATCCAGGGAGACGTAGCCGATGGCCCCCGGTGTGGAGGCAACTCTTGCAATCACAGCGCCGGTAGAATCCAGCTCGGAAGCATATTGGCACTGGTCCGCAATATTCAGAAGCTCCTCAAAAGCACCTCTCGTACCGGAACCAGCCTCACGGCCGATGACAACGATCGGCTCGTCCGGTCCGTCCAGCTCGCCCCAGTTGGTGATCTTTCCGGTATAGATATTGGTCAGGTCGTCGGTCGAAAGATCTTCCACCGTGTTGTCCGGATCTACCACAAGGGCAATACCGTCGATTGCGACGATGTTCTCCACCGCACCCTTGGACTTTTCATCGTCGGTCAGTGCTCTGGAAGAATCGCCGATATCGCACTGTCCCGCCAGAAGAGACTCAATGCCTGCGGAAGAGCCGGTGAACTCTGCTGTGACGTTGACATTCGGATAATACTCCATGAATGCCTCTGCCATTGCATTTGCAAGCTTTTCCATGGAAGTGGATCCTGCGAGGCTGATGCTGCCGCTCAGGTCTTCATTGACCTCCATCGTGGCTCTCTCTTCTTCGGTTGTCTCCTCGTCCGCCGCTGTTGTGGTGGTCTCAGCCATCGCGATTCCCGCAGTAGACAGGCAAAGGCCTGCTGCTGTCACTGCCGCAACGATCTTCTTCACTGAAAATGCTCTCATTTTTCTCCTTCCGGACCGGATTGGTCCTTAGCGCCGATCCGCGCAGATCCCTCTCCGCGCCGCCCGGCCTGTGCTGTTCTCTGAAGTCTGTTTGTTTTTCCCTTCAGGATACAGCCACATTCTACTGTCCGCGCCGGAAGGCTGATACCGCAGTTTTGAAAAGCTCATGTCAAATCCAGGTAAAGCACCATTCATGCTTCCAGAACGTTTTCAATGTCATCCATGCACAGATGATCCTGTGCTTCCTCGGCAATGGCCACGCTGTTATCCACCGTGCGGTCCAGCGCAGAGAGAATCTCGTTGAAATCCTCCGTGAGCAGCGGACTACACTGTTTCTTTTTCACGCGCTCCAGATGGGCTTTGCGGAACTTCTTCTCCGCCCGGTGCATCTTCCTTCGGTCGGCTGAAACCTTTGCGGCCGCCTGTTCATCCCCGGATTCCACCGCCTGCATGGCCCGGGCAAAAAGCTGTCCGGAAATATCGACACACGAAACCAATTCTTCCGCCGCTTCTTTGGAAAATGACAGTCCACGGTTTTTCATGCCGGCCAGGGAATCGGAGACATCGGTGTAACGGTCGGCAATTCTTCCGATATTATCCGAGACATACATCAGAGATGACGTCTGGTCCGCCTGTTCCTCCGTCAGAATTCCCTTCTCAAACATCACCGTGATATAGCGGGTGATCTGCTGCTGGAGATCCCGGATGGCGGCAGCCGCCCTCCGGAAAGCCGGTTCGCTCGCGCCGCCGTCCCGCAGTTCCGCCCGGGAGAGATCGAGCAGTGCGGTAAGTCTGGATGCGACACCTCGGATTTCCCTGGACACCAGCATCATGGCTGCCACCGGCTGGGAAATCAGGTTGTCATCCAGAAATTCGGGCCTGACTTTCCCGGATTCCGGAAGCGCTCCGCCCTGCACTCCCGCGGCACCGGTGACCTGAGCCGGAGCGGTCTTTTTGTCCGGAATCACCCTCAGGACGATCTTTACCATCAGGCCGATCAGTGGAAGCCAGATCAGCGTCATGGCAACGTTAAACGTGGTATGCGCGTTTGCAATCTGCCGGGAGATCACCTCCACCTCCGGTCCCTTCGGGGAAATCATCCGGACGAAAGCCGCAAACGGATGCAGCAGGAAGAGGAAGAGAATGGATCCGCTGATGTTGAAAATGCTGTGGGCGATGGCCGTCCGCTTGGCATCGCGGGACTGCCCGATGGACGCAAGCAGCGCCGTGATGGTTGTTCCGATATTGTCGCCGAGCAGGATCGGAATCGCACCGATCAGCCCGATGACGCTGGATACGCCGTCCGGTCCCGGCTGGGAGGCAAAGCTCTGCAGCACCGCAATGGTCGCGGAGGAGCTCTGTACAACCAGCGTCATCATCAGGCCCAGCAGAACGCCGAGCACCGGAATGTGCTGCACGCGGGACATCAGATCCAGGAAGAACGCGCTTCCCGCGAGCGGCTTCATCACCGAACTCATGATCTCGATTCCCTCAAACAGCAGGCCGAAGGAAAAGATCACCATGCCGATGCTGCGCGTTCTCTCCTTTTTCGCCGCAAAGTTCAGAAGGAACCCGACAAAGATAATCGGGTAGATATAATCACTGATCTTGAAGGCGATCAGCTGTGCCGTCATCGTCGTACCGATGTTGGCGCCGAAGACAACGGAAATAGCCTGCGGCAGCGACATCAGGCCCGCGCTGACAAAGCCGATTGTCATAACTGTTGTCGCGGAGGAGCTCTGCAGCACTGCGGTGACCAGAGCGCCCGCCAGCGCACCCATCAGCGGATTTTTGGTGAGAAACTGGAGAATCTTCTTCATCCGTTCCCCTGCCGCCTTCTGCAGGGCTTCACTCATGGCATTCATGCCAAACAGAAACATTGCCAGACCGCCGATCAGTCCGAACAGAACCTTTACTGTCTCATTCATGATTTCCTCCGAAATCCTTGCCGGAATTTCCCCCATGTTCCGATCCTATGCTATCCTGTCCCGGAAAAATCAAATATCATGGCCGCGTCAGATTCAGGTAAAATCCATGTAAAGTTTCGTCATTTTCGGAAGTCCGGAATCCGAATCTGAAGAACCGGCAAAATGTTTTCCAGACTGCGACGGCGTCTGCGCACCGTTGCAGCCGGATTGCAAAAAGAATCCGCGGAAGGTTTTAAGGTGTGCAGGCTTGCAGAGGGCGATGAACGATGGACCTGACGGAGGAAAAGAGGGATGGAATCCGGCAGGGGCGTGCCATTGGCAGGGTCAAAGAGGATGGCATTTCCCGCGATTGTCTAAAAAAAGACAGAGAGACTTTCGAATTCCAGTCTCTCTGTCTTTCATTCCATCTGTTTGATCTTTTCCTGTCTGGTTCTTTCCCTGATCCGGCTATCTGCCCCTGCGGGCGTACAACCGCACTGCCTCTCAGGCCTTTTTCAGCCTCAGAACCGTAAAGGAGCCATCCAGGATCACCGGATCCGCCGGATCCACAGCCTCCTCATGTACCCGCTCCGGATCACGGATCGTGTTCTCCGCCTCCGGGTCATCACCGGTCAGCACTTCCTTTCTCACGCAGACCAGGTTCCGGTCGCCGTCGGTAAAGGAGAAGGTCTGATCCGCACCGGACAGATTCACAATCTTGACAATGTATTCCGCGCCGTCCTTCTGTCCGGCCCGATCCGCCTCCGCCGGGGTATCCCCGCGCCCGGATGCGGTTTTTGCGGCACACACATAGATCTTCTGATCCTGCAGCGCCTTTCTCTGCTCCTCGATCTCGATCTCTTCCGCACCGGTATTGTTGGAAAACATCTTCTGCACAATCCAGGACGGTGTGCCGAAGCTCTTCTCGTCGTCAAACCAGATCAGATCCGGCCGCCACTGCCAGAAATCCACACGGCCGAACAGCGGTGCATAGGAGGACAGGCGGACGACATCCGCGTTCCGCTCCACACCGGTCAGGAAAGCAGCCTCGCACAGCGCTCCCTCCAGGGTATTCTTCCGGGATGCCGGGTGGGCAGCATACTCTCCCGCAAAGACCCGTCTGGTGCGGGGATAATTGTCGTAGAAATTCACATTCTCCAGGAACCACGCCGGCGGCATGTAATAATGCTCATCCACCGCATACACAAAATCCGGATTGTCCGCATGGCTGTCGTAGAAGTCCCATGCCTTCGTATACCGCTCGTCCGTGACAACCGGGCCCGCGGAGCCGATCAGGCGGATTTCCGGATCCTTCTCATGGATCGCTTTCTCAAATGCCTCATAGCGCGAGAAGAAATCGATCGTCTCCGTCTGCCACTGCTCATTGCCGATGCCGACCATCTTCAGCCCGAAGGGTGCCGGGTGCCCGAGTGCTGCCCGCACACGGCCCCACACCGAATCGGCCGGGCCGTTGGCAAACTCGATCAGATCCAGGGCATCCTGCACGAACGTGGCAAATTCCGGGGAATCCTGCGGCACGTATTCAAAGGACTGGTACTGGCAGGCCAGGCCCACGGAGAGCACGGGCAGAGGTTCTGCGCCGAGCGCCTCGCAGAGCAGGAAAAATTCGTAGTACCCCATTCCGTACGTTTGGTTGTAATGCGAAAATTTTCCGTGGAAATTGTTCTTCTCACTGTTTTCGTGGACGGCCCAGCGGTTCCAGTTATCCTTTCTTCTCTCCGGGATCGTCAGTGTGTTCTTGAAATCGTACCGGTTGGCAAGGGTATTTCCCTCGATGATGCAGCCGCCCGGGAAACGGATAAATCCGGGATGCACGGCATCCAGCTTCTCAAACAGATCTCTGCGGAAGATCCCGCAGACGGCATCCGCCGGGAACATGGACACAAAGTCAAACTCCGCCACGCCGTCGCTGCTCATCGACAGGACAAACTTCGCATGGCGCACCGACTTTCTGGCCATCATGGTCACCTCATACTTTTCCCAGAAATTCGGAAGGGTCCCCCGCGGCGCCTTGATCGGCACCGTAACCTGTGCAACCGTTTTTCCCCCGCCGATCACGGAGAGGACGAAGTTGCCGGAAGCGGAAATATTTCTCGCGTAGAAGCGGATCCGGTATTCCGCTCCCTCCCGGAGTGTGATGCCGTCATAGGCCTTGTTGGTCACGCCGGCGCCCGCCTGATGGGACGTCAGACGGAGGTAATGCGGATTCTCGGCGTAAAGCGGGCTTCCGGATACAATCTGCATCTGCGCGTCCGCCTTTTCCGGATAGATGCTCCAGCCGTATCCGCCGTCAAAGACCGTATAGTAATCGCCCCGGTCCCCGTATGCGTCTGCAAACTCGAAAGAGCGGTTTTCAATCATCTCCGCGTACAGGCCGCCGTCCGCGCCGTAGTTGATATCCTCAAAAAACAGGCCGGTCATCCGCGGATTGATCTCTGCTTTTACTGCACCATTCAGATTCAGGTTCATTCATCTGCTCCTCTCTGGAATGATTTCGCCGTGCCGCGGGCATTGCTGTTCTGCCCGCGGCGTTTCAAAGGTTTTCTTATTCTATTGTACTGAAGACGCCATAGGTGGGCAAGCGGATTTTCACAGGTCCCCGTCCGGCTGTTTTCTGCAGCTTCCATGGTTCCCGAACCGCCGGATGCGGAAGATGTGGTATAATAGCTGCAAGTCAGGAATCCATGGTCGGGGGAGGCTGGATTCCGGAAATCAGGAGGAGCAATCAATGAGAAAGAATCCCAGTTACAAATCCGGCCGCAGGGCATTCGCGGCCGCGGCACTTTTGTCCGCAAGCCTTGCCAGCGGCCTCATAGTCAGCGCCGCTCCGGACGCGTATGCGGCGGTCTTCCATGCGGAAGATATGACCGCAGCGGCATCCACAGAAGAATCCGAAGCGGTATCCGAGATGGAACCGGAAACGGAGTCAGAGCCGGAAACCGCCATCGGAGAAATCACAACCGGAAATCTTCAGACGACGGAGATGACGGAAGACAGTCAGGAGATTCACGTTCTTCCCGATGTCTCCGATGTGGCCGCGTCGTGTCTTGCCAGCGTGGTATCCATTACCAATACCATCGAGGTGACCTCCACCAGCAGCGGTTCGATCGAAAACTATTTCGGACTGTTCGGATACGGGAACAATAACAATGATTCCCGCACGGAGAAATCCGAGTCCGAGGCCTACGGCTCCGGCGTCATCATCGGCGAGGATGATACCAATCTCCTGATCGTGACAAATAACCATGTGGCGGTCTATGACAAGTCCGGAAACAGCACCTTCTATTCCTACACCGCATCGACCAAGAGTCTCTCCGTTGCCTTTGTCGACGGCACAGAGCAGGAGGCCACGCTGATCGGTGCAGACGCGGATGCAGACCTTGCGGTCATCGCCGTTCCGCTCTCCCAGCTGTCGGCGGACACGCTCTCTCAGATCCGTGCCGCTTCCATCGGCGATTCCAGCAGCGCGAAGATCGGCCAGGGTGTGATTGCCATCGGCAATGCCCTGGGACTCGGTCAGACGCTCACCGTGGGCTATATCAGCGCCCTCAACCGGGATGTGACCGCCGAGGACGGGGTTACCCGCTCCCTGATGCAGGTGGACGCCGCGATCAACGGCGGAAACAGCGGCGGCGGTCTGTTCAACGACAGAGGCCAGCTGATCGGAATCAACTCGGCAAAGTACAAGGATGTCGGTGTGGAAGGGATCGGCTACGCCATCCCGATCTCGGATGCCATCGATACCATCAATACGCTGAAGAGCCAGACGCCGCGCACCGCCGTGAGCGAGGCTGAAAAAGGATATCTCGGCATCATCGGGCAGGATGTGGATTCCGCGACGGTCACCTACTACGGATATCCGGAAGGCGCGCAGGTCATGCAGATCTATTCCGGAAGCCCTGCGGCTTCCGCCGGTCTGCAGCTGGGGGACATCATCACGGCAGTGAACGGAACCGAAATCACCACCTACGATGCGCTCCGCACCGAGCTCTCCTATTATGCTGCAGGCGATACCGTAACGCTGACCGTCGCCAGAATCAACGGCAGTCAGTTTGACACCATCTCGATTGACGTGACGCTGGTCTCCCGCGACGCCCTGCAGGCGAACTGACCAGCGGCCGCCATAGTTTATACTCACGCTAAAAATATGTCGCGGGTCAGAAGAAAGGAGATGCAGCGATATGAGCTATATTCAGCATAAATCGGAGGAATCGCTGGAAGATTACCTGGAAACCATTCTCATGCTGAGTCTGCGGAATCCGGTCGTCCGTTCCATTGATATCGCAAATGAGCTGGGATATTCCAAGCCGAGCGTCAGCGTTGCCATGAAGAATCTTCGCCAGAAGGGCCTGATCGTCGTATCGCCGGAAGGCTACATCACGCTGACGGACGCCGGGAAAGAGATTGCTGCCAGCACCTATGAGCGGCATAAGATCCTCTCCCGCTGGCTGATCAGCCTCGGCATCGATCGCGATGTCGCCATCGAGGATGCCTGCCGGATGGAGCATGACATCAGCCCCGAGAGTTTCGCCGCCATGAAAAGCTTCATCGAAAAGAACATGAGCGGCGACGACGGTCATGACAATGACCTGTATATGAAGCACAACGCCTGAGCCGGGAGAAAGTACGGCGATGGCGTCCCGGATCGGAAATGATGTGACTGCACCGATACAGAAAGCCTGCCGGATGCCCGGTTATGAGAGACAGAAAGAGACGCCTCCGGATGGATCCTGATGATCCTCCGGAGGCGCCTTTTCTTTTGTATGATCGAATCCGGCCTCTTTGAAACGGCCTCCTCATTCTATTCTGATACCTGACCGCGGTCTGCGGATTTCCCCGTTTCCAGACCGCCCTCATCGAGGAATGCCAGCGGATCCCCCTGGCTGGCGATAAAGTGCATCAGCATGTAGGCGCACATGACTGCCACATTTTCTTCCTTCAGGATCCGGCGGCACTCCGCCCGGTCTGCCAGGACAATCTGGATGTCTTCAGATTCCTCTTCATGGGCATTGGAAGGCGTTCCCGAACAGTACCCGTAAATGGTGCTGCAGCTTTCGTCCGTCATGCCCACCGTCGTATAGAAGGGTCGGCAGTAGCGCGGATCCACTTTCTTGGGCGAAAAGGTCAGCCCCGTCTCCTCATAGATCTCCCGGACGCCGGACTGCTCAATCGTCTCACCGGGCTCCACCAGCCCGGCCGGAAATTCATAGATATAATCATTGATCGGAACCCGGAACTGCCGGACCAGCACAATCCGATCCTTCTTCTCCCCATATACCGAGCAGATCGCGACCCCGTCCGCCGGACGCCTTGTCACCGCGCGGAGCCGATCTGCCTCCTCCGCACGGGATGCGACAAAGTACGGGGCGACCTTGCCGTTTCTTCTCTCTGCCTCAAATTCATAAAGATTCAGGAACCGGTTGTGGGTCTGCTGTGTGATTTCCTCCACCCGGCCTGTTTTATGCGTGATTTTATCTGCCATCTGTTTCCGCCATCAATCTGTTTGAGATCGGACAGCCGTCCGGATTCAGTCATCGTAATCAAATCGCTCAAAGGATACTTCACTGTCCGCCTCGTGCGCACAGATGTTGTACACGCGGTCCATCACGGAGGAAAACGCATCGTCCTTCGTCTCGATGCGAAGCGCCGTGTTGTCTTCCACATAGGAAGCCGACTTCACATCGTCCAGCGCCTGAATTTCCTCAAGAATATGCGCCCTCAGCTGCTGCAGCATCTGCTCCTTTTCCTCCGGCGTCTTCGCAGACCCGTTCTGCAGCTTGAACTCTGTCAGATGATATACCTTAACCATTCCTGTTCCTCCATTCTTCTGGTCCGATTCTTTTCGGCCGTTCTCTTCCCGGTTTTCCTTCTGTTCCAGGTTCTTCTGTTCCGGTTATATGCATTCTGCGTTCCTGCGGAATGCGCGAAAGAGGCCGGCGAATCTGCCATTGTTTCGATTCGCCGGAACCTGATTTCTTAGTATAGCACATTTTGCGGAACTCATGCGACTGTATCCAGGCGGTCCTGCGAAACTTCACGTCTTCACCGAACGTAAACCAGTTCTCCGAACACCTGCGTCCGTGCACGAGCGTTCTGCCAGGCTTTACGCTGTTACCGTTCACAAGCCCGTTCTCTGGACACCCTGCGTCAGTGCACGAGAGATTCTACAAAGTCTTCCGTAAGCTCCTGTTCCGGCGCAAACTGCGCGGAATTCATATAGCGGTAGACTGCCTGCTGGAGCGCACGGGCCTCCGGATACTGCAGCAGGCTGTGCAGTCCCAGCGACGAAATCAGGATTCTCCCGCCGCAGCAGCGCCCCTCGATCATCTGTGCCATCGGACGCATAGTCGCATAGCTGTCCATTTCGGTGATGATCGCCTTTTTCCTCTCCGGCAGAATCATTGCCCGCTGCGATGCCATCGGCCACCACTGCCAGTTGGTATGGAATTCCGTCGGGAATTCCGCAAAAATCGGATGCTCCTGATCGATCAGCTGGCCCATTCCGCCCTCCTGTCCCGGGAACGTGCCGACGGACCAGAAATCGGTGGTAAACTGCGCCTGGATGGAATGCGGAAGAGATTCGGCCGTGGAATCCGGGGACAGATAGACGCATCCGCCGGCACGGAGGATCTCCCTGGCCTGCTGATCAAAGTGTCTCGTCTCATAGATATCCCGCGGTGCAGTCGGACGAACCCCTGCCGGGTAGGCCCAGACCGGAACCACCGTGATGATGTCTCCCAGTTGCAGGCGGATCAGGAATTTTTCCGGCTGTTTCACCCGCGAAAAATCCAGCGGCAGCGAGCCGATCCGTTTGTAAATTCCCTCCTCGCAGCTCCAGATGTGCCCCATGTGGGAGAACACCGGCTGAATCCGGCCGGCCGCCACCTGACGCTCCTGTTCGCTCTCGGGCTGCCGGAGCAGATCGCGATCCGCGCGGAAAAGCGCCCAGGAGAAGGGGGCATTGATCTTTCCGCGGAAGAAGTTGGCGATCGTCAGCCGGACCTCCTCCTTGTCGGCGCTGGTGAAGGTATACCGGGGCAGTTCCAGCAGAACAGTTCTTCCCCGGAAGAAGGAATGGAATGCATCCGCCCGGGCAAAGGAATAGGGCTTGGCAGCCAGATGGGAATTCAGCATCCCGACCAGCGCGGTGCCCTGTCCGGGAAAATCCTGCAGGCCCAGAAGCGACAGACCGGACATCTGCGGCGTGCGCAGCACGGCTTCCACCTCCGCGCGGTATCCGATCCGGGAAATCTCGCCGGTTGCCTCCACCATCCGGTTCCAGTCCGGCAGATACCCTTTCTTTTCGGCCATATCGCGGATGCGCCGGTAATTGGCCGGGTCGGAAATCCCGTGGAAATCGGCCAGTTCTCCGAAATCCGGCAGCACTTCATACTGCCCGACCTCAAATCCGAACACCGGCTTGTCGTACTTCTGTCGGATCTCCTGCATGGTCTCGCTGAAATTCAGCCGGCAGCCGGGGTATTCATTGTTGATGGCACCGCGGATGCCGCCGCCCTCATTCAGCGCGTTGAAGGTTCCCCGGAGCGGCTTTCCGAAATACGCCATCCCGGTAAAGAAATCCGCCGACGGCTCGGCCCCGATCTCCCCGTAATGGACGTTGGATCCGTCCGCGTACAGCCTGGTGGGATCGGTCTCTCTGGCTTCCGCCAGAAGGCTTCGCATCCGCGCATGCCCCTTCTCCCCCGCGGCCAGCTCATTTCCGAAGGTGAGCATCACGAAGGAAGGATGGTTGGCATAGACCCGGAGCACCTGCCGGAGCTCCCTGTGGTAATAATTGTATGCCGCATCCGATTCAAAGGCCGTCCGCGGATTCCAGTGCGACAGCTCCGGTTGCATCATCATGCCCAGCTCGTCTGCCGCCTCAAATGCCGCCTCCGGCGGACACCAGGAGTGAAAGCGGACGCAGTTGACACCGTAATTCTGGTACTGCGCCAGGATATGATACCAGGACCACCGGTCCATCGGCGGATGGCCGGTCTCCGGAAACTCCGCACAGTTTGCCTCGCCCCGCAGGAAGATCCTGCGGCCATTCAGGGTCAGGCGGCCGCCGGCGTCGCTTCCGAAATCCCGGACACCGAACCGCACCGTCCTTTCACAGGATTCCCCGGACGGTAAGGAAAGCAGGGCTTCGCACTCATACAGGCTGCCCGCGTTTTCATCCCAGCGGCTGATCCGGTTTTTAAGCACCGCATCTTCCAGAACAACTTCGGTCCGCCCGGGCCCGATTTCCACCGGCAGCGAAACATCCTGCGCAAATGCCTCGGAGCGCAGACGAAGCGTTCCCGTCAATTTCTCCGAAAGGTTCTCCGGCGCCGAAATTTCGCAGGTGATCTGAAGCTTGAATCCCCGGGGAAGCACACGGATGGACGAGAAAAAGACCTCCGGGCGGGATTCCAGGCGGAAGATCCCGATGATGCCGTTCCAGTTGGTCTGCGTCTCGTCGGTAGCCGAGGAGGAGTACAGCACATTTTCCGCGGGCAGATCCGGGTAGGAATTGTCCGAGAGAAACGTGAAGCGATGTACCCGCTCTGCCGGCTGGTTCCACAGATCCGTGATCTCATCTTCCCGCGGGGTATCCAGCGACTCCGGGACGAAAGGCGGAATCTCCTTTCCGTCGACCGAAAGCTTCAGGCAGCGCGCCCGCTCCGCGACCGCAAAGACGCGCCTTCCGGGCTGCGCAGGCCCTGCGACCTCCGCCGAGATCACCGCCCTTCCGGTGAATGTGAATTTCCTCGTAAACCGGGTCGCGATCACATCCTCGTTCAGAAGCTTCTCATTTTTCCCGGCGTCCGGATGCACCTGTTCCGCAATGCTGTCCCGGTGCCCGATCCCGCTTTCGTCCAGAGTTCCCGGCAGCCGCATCTCCTGCGGCGCTTCCCCTGGAATCTGTGCCTGCCAGATTCCCGCAAGATCCGCCGTGTTTCCTTCCCACCGGACAGAGAGACGGGGAAGGCCGTTTTCCGGCCGCGCCGTTTCCTCTCCGGCCGCCTCCCCGCGGTCTGACCCTGACCCGAACGTTGTACGCTCCGCCATTGTGACTCCTCCTTTTATCCCCTGTCTGCGCCATCAGCGCCGGCTTTCAGCCTGCCATGCGGATGCCGCAGATGTTTTTGGACCTGTGCCTCAGCCGGCAGCCTGCTGCCCCGGGCAGTACCGGCACCGCAGCCGTTTTGCGACAATGCCGCCGTATTCAGGCATTGGTACCGTTTTCTTCCTCCCGTCCCGCAATGACCCGCGCGACATAAACGCCGCTTGCGGAGGCATGCGAGAGCGAATGGGTGATGCCGCTGCCGTCGCCGATCACAAAGAGGTTCCGGTAGCTGGTCTCCAGATCGCTGTTGATCGCTACCTCCATGTTGTAGAACTTCACCTCGACGCCATACAGGAGCGTATCTTCATTGGCCGTGCCCGGCGCAATCCGGTCAAGCTTGTAGATCATCTCGATGATACCGTCGAGGATCCGCTTCGGGATCACCAGGCTCAGATCGCCCGGCGTAGCCGCCAGCGTCGGGGTAACAAAACTCTCCGCGATGCGCTGCACATTGCTGCGCCGGCCGCGGATCAGATCGCCGAACCGCTGTACCATAACGCCGCCTCCCAGCATGTTGGAGAGACGCGCAATGCTCTCGCCGTATCCGTTGCTGTCCTTGAACGGCTCCGAGAAGTGCTTGGCCACCAGCAGGGCGAAATTCGTATTCTGCGTCTGCTTTGCCGGGTCCTCATAGCTGTGGCCGTTCACCGTGACGATCCCGTTGGTATTTTCATTGACGACCGCACCGCGCGGATTCATGCAGAACGTGCGGACCAGGTCGCCGTATTTCTCCGTGCGGTATACGATCTTGCTCTCATAGAGCTGGTCAGTCAGGTGGGCAAAGATCTCGGCCGGAAGCTCCACGCGGACACCGATGTCCACCCGGTTGGATTTGGTGGCAATACCCAGGCTCCGGCACACGGTCTCCATCCACTTGCTTCCGCTGCGGCCGGCCGAAACGACACAGTAAGTGCCGTCAAACGTCTGATCACCCACGGTGAGGCGGTACCCGTCCGGAAGCACCTCAATGTGATCCACCGGGGAGCGGAAATGGAAATCCACCTTGTCCTTCAGCTCGGCGAAAATGTTCTGCAGAACCACGTAATTGATGTCCGTGCCGAGGTGGCGCACCTGCGCATCCAGAAGGTGCAGGTCATGCTGCAGGCAGAGCTTTTTGATCTCTGAGTTGGCTGTGCTGTACAGGCGGGTTCCCTCTCCTCCGTGGGACAGATTGATCTGGTCCACATAGTGCATCAGATCCAGTGCCTGCTCCTTGCCTATGTATTCGTACAGTGTCCCGCCGAACTGGTTGGTGATGTTGTACTTGCCGTCCGAATAGGCGCCTGCGCCGCCGAAGCCGCTCATGATCGAGCAGACCCTGCAGTTGATGCAGGATTTGATCTTCTTGCCGTCGATCGGGCAGTGACGCTGCTCCAGCGCATACCCGGTGTCAAATACGGCAATCTTCAGGCCCGGGCATTTCTTTACCAGCTCGTACGCGGAAAAAATGCCCCCGGGCCCCGCGCCGATGATCAATACATCATATTTCATATTTTGTTCTGTACTTTCTTTTTCTGAGTTCAGGAATATTTATTTTTCCGCGCAGCGCTCCGGATTTTCAAAATACTTCAGGAGAATCCGCAGTGCAATTTTTCCAGATGTCTTCATCTCGTCGATGGAGACAAACTCCTTCAGCGAATGCTCGTTGTAATCGCCGTCGCAGAGGTTCGGGCACGGAAGCCCCATGAAGGAAATCTGGCTTCCGTCCGTGCCGCCGCGGACAGCCGTCACCCTCGGCTCCACGCCGAGCTCCTTCATCACGTCGCAGGCCGTGCGGATCAGGTGCATATGGCCCTTGAGGACCTCCGCCATATTCCGGTAGGAATCCTTCAGCGCAATCTCAACCGTTCCGTCGCCGTACCGCTTGTTGAGCTCCTCCGCGCACTTGCGCACCATCAGTTTCCGGTGGCCGAACAGCACCGCGTCATGGTCGCGGATGATATAGGACATGGTCGTTTCCGGGACTGTTCCGTGAAACTCCATCAGGTGGAAGAAGCCTTCCCGATCCTGTGTCTTTTCCGGGACTTCATTGGCGGGAAGCATGGCATCAAATTCCTCCGCAATCTTGATGGAATTCTTCATGCGGTCCTTCGCATCGCCCGGATGGGTCTGCACGCCGTGCACGGTCACCTTCAGGCTTGCCGCGTTGAAGGTTTCGTAGTTCACCTCGCCGAGACCGCCGCCGTCCAGCGTATACGCGTAGTCCGCGCCGAACTTCTTCACATCAAAGTATTTCGGGCCGTTGCCGACTTCCTCGTCCGGTGTAAAGCAGACACAGACCTTGCCGTGATGCAGCTCCGGATGGTCATAGAGGTCATCCAGCATGGTCATGATGGCTGCAACGCCCGCCTTGTCATCTCCGCCCAGAAGAGTCGTTCCGTCGGTGACGATCAGGCTCTGGCCGGTCATTTTTTTCAGCACCGGCGTCTCCGCCGGGGAGAGAGTCATTCCGGTATCATTGAGCACGATGTCTCCGCCGTCATAGTTTTCGATCACTCTCGGCTTCACGCCGGTTCCGCTGCAGTCCGGCGCAGTGTCCATGTGGGCCAAGAATCCGATGGCAGGGACCCCTTTCTTCTCATCATTGGCCGGAAGCGTCGCATAGACATAGCCATGCTCGTCCATCTCCGCATCCTTCAGCCCCAGCTCTTTCAGCTCCCGCACCAGGACTTTTGCCAGATCCTTCTGTTTCTCCGTGCTCGGCACTTCTTCGTGGCCATCCTCCGACTGCGTATCGATCTGCACATATTTCAAAAAGCGTTCTTCCAGTGATTTCATCGAAATCTGCCTCCTTTGATTCTCCCGATCAATTTCTTATCTATGCGCCGCTGTCAGAGACTCCGGCCTGCGGCACATGCCTTCCGGTCTGCGCCCGCAGCGGTTCTTTGTCAGAACGGCTTTCGCTTCGCATTCTCCGACAGCTGAAATCATGGGCTTTCCCACTCGCGTTTTGCCGTTTCGGCCGTCCGGTATGAAAGCCTGAAATGTCATTTCTGCACGGGCACACTGACGCACAGCAGCAATCCTCAGATCTTTTTGGTTCATGAACCGGAACAACCAGAGTTTACCATAGAAAAAAGTCAAAGGAAAGCGGCACGGCCGTCCTGCGCCGTTTCTATGTCCCCGAAATTTTCCGGGATTCACGTTTTTTCACAAAACCTCCCTTTTTTCGTCACAGTTCTCCGGTATCCTGTATCTTGTCAGAAGCAAAGAGCTTCTGATCTTTCTCATAATCCCCCTTTGAAAAAAACATTTCAGAGAAATCCCCGGGAAGATGCGGCTTCCCGGGGATTTCTCTGTTCCGGCTCCTGTGTTCTGAAGCCTTCCTGCGCGGATTTCCCGCAGCGACTTATTTACCGAAATAGGAATCCACGCCATTTGCCAGTCCGGCGACCATCTTTGCCTGATAGGAAGGCGTCTGCATCAGCACATCCTCCGTGGGATTCGTCATGAACCCCATTTCCACAATGACAACCGGGATCCTGCACCAGTTGATTCCCGTCATGGTATCCGTTGTAAGAATGCCGCGGTTGGCGCAGCCGGTAGCGGCGCAGTAGGATGCCATCAGATGGTTCGCCAGGTTTGTGCTGCCGGCGATGACATTCTGGCTCAGATACGGATTCGACGTCGAAGGAATCATCATCTGGGCGCCGGAAACGGAATGGTTATTATTGCCGTTGCCGTGCAGACGGAGAAAGATCTCCGCCCCGCTGGCATTCGCCACCTGTGCGCGTTCCGCATTGCTCAGCGTGCAGTTGTTGGTTTCACGGATCATCACGACCTGATATCCCCGCCGGATCAGCTCTGCCTTCAGCTGCAGGGCAATCGCCAGATTCAGGTCCCGCTCTGCCACACCGGTTGCGACGCCGGTGGTACCGCTGGTCAGTTTTGCCTTGGTCACCGAAGAGCCCGGGCCGATCGGTTCCGGTGTGGAAATCCCGTAGGCCTGATGCCCGGCATCAATGCACACAATGTGGCCGCTGCCCGAAGAACCGCCGCCCGGAACCTGGATATCCAGACCGGTCAGCGCGTAACGCCCCTTGCTGTCGTACACATAGATGTGGGTGTGGTAATGGCCGCTCTCATTCCTGTGATCCGTCACCGGCACGCGGAAGGTGGCGGTGTTCCCGCTGACGTTTGCGGTATACCAGGTCAGATCGTCCTGACCGTTGGCGTCCGTCCAGGTCGGCATCAGCACACGGCTGAGCCCCGCCGGGGCGCTGAACGTAGCCGTCACCGTGTAGCCCGAGGCACTCAGATCCGTCGCCTGTGCGCTTATAATGGCCGGCGCTGCCGCTGCCTGTGACGCCGGGACTTCGATGTCGAGGCCCGTCAGGGCGTAACGGCCCTGGCTGTCATATACGTAGATGTGCGTGTGGTAGTGACCGCTCTCGTTCCTGTGGTCCGTCACCGGCACACGGAAGGCCGCGGTATTCCCGCTGACGTTTGCTGTGTACCAGGTCAGATCGTCCTGACCGTTGGCGTCCGTCCAGGTCGGCATCAGAACGCGGCTGAGACCCGCCGGGGCGCTGAACGTCGCCGTCACCGTGTAGCCCGAGGCACTCAGATCCGTCGCCTGGGCGCTTATGATGGTCGGCGCTGCCGCTGCCTGTGACGCCGGAACTTCAATGTCGAGGCCCGTCAGTGCATAGCGCCCCTGGCTGTCGTACACATAGATGTGGGTGTGGTAGTGGCCGCTCTCGTTCCTGTGGTCCGTCACCGG
>OMZJ01000144.1 GCA_900315495.1 uncultured Lachnospiraceae bacterium | reverse complement strand
CCGCGGGCGGCGTCCCGGCATGATTCTGCCGCGATTGTATTCGAAAGCCGTCCATGTTAGAATAACGAAAGTGCAATCCTGTGATATCCCTGTCGAAAAACAGGCCCGTGCCCCGCGGGGGATTTTCCGCGGACAGGGGGGATCACGGATCTGCCGGAATTCTGTCGTTATCCAGGTGTGCCGCCTGCCGTCCCTCATTCCGGCATTGAAACCGGTGGGAACAGCCCAGGGCACTGCCGTCATCCAATTGTCATCAGAAAGGACCATCAGCCATGAATTCATTCGTATCTCTTCGGGATCTGGAAAATTATGAGAACGCATTCCGCGCGGACCGGGGCAGCCGGGCCGCCATGCATGCCGTCACAAACTGCGGTCTGAAAGCAGCGGCGAAGAATGAAGAGTCCATCAAAAACGTACGCCATACCTTCTCCCTGGAACTCAAGCAGGGGGACATCACCAATCAGAAGCAGAGCGGCCGCTGCTGGATGTTTGCCGCACTCAACACTTTCCGCTTTGAAGTGATGCGGAAGCTGAACCTGAAAACCTTCGAACTCTCACAGAATTACACCCTGTTTTATGACAAACTGGAGAAGTCCAACTATTTTCTAGAGAGCATTCTGGAGACGGCGGGTGAACCGGTGAACGGACGCCTGGTCTCCTATCTTCTGACCGCGCCGGTGAATGACGGCGGCCAGTGGGACATGCTCTGCAACCTGATCCGGAAATACGGCATTGTGCCGAAGGATATCATGCCCGAGACCAAGGCCTCCTCCGCAACCCGTGAGATGGACGCACTGCTGACCAGAAGGCTCCGCGAGGATGCAATGACGCTGCGCCGAAGTGTCCAGGAAGGCGCCTCCGCCGAAGCGCTGCAGCAAACAAAGCAGGAGATGCTGAAAGAGATCTACCGCATTCTCTGCGTGTGCCTGGGCGAGCCGCCGAAGACCTTTGATTTTGAGGTGACGGACAAGGACGACAAGTTTTTCCGAGATCCGGCCATCACTCCGCAGCAGTTTTTTGAGCGCTATGTCGGCCTGAACCTAGACGACTATGTCAGCCTGATCAACGCGCCGACCGCCGACAAGCCCTATCACAGAAGCTACAGTGTCCGGTTCCTGGGAAATGTGAAGGAGGGTCGCATCGTCCGCTACCTGAATCTTCCGATCGAAGACCTGAAGAAGGCCGCCATCGCCCAACTTCAGTCCGGATCCCCGGTCTGGTTCGGCAGCGATGTCGGACAGTTCTCCGAATCCGAGAACGGTGTGCTGGATACCGCCCTCTATGATTACGGCGATCTTCTGGGAATTGCGGACCGCATGACAAAGGCCGACCGCCTGGATTACGGCGAGAGCCTGATGACCCACGCCATGGTCATCCAGGGTGTCAACCTCGATGAGAAGGGGCAGCCGAACCGCTGGCGCGTGGAAAACAGCTGGGGCGATGAGCGCGGACAGAAGGGCTGGTACGTGATGAGCGACGACTGGTTCAACGAGTATGTGTACCAGATCGTTGTCAACAAGAAGTTCCTCCCGGCGGAAGACGTAAAGGAGTACGAGGCCGAGCCGATTCTGCTGGAGCCGTGGGATCCGATGGGTTCCCTCGCCGACTGAGCGATTTTATGAAGAGAGCCTGCCGCATGCGGCAGGCTCTCTTTTCGTGTCAGAGCTGGCTGTCCGCGCCGTCCGCGGGATTCTGCACCGGGATTCCGGCAAAAGCCGGAAGCGTCTTCAGAAAAGCTGCGATCTCCGATGCCATCCTCCGGTGTGCCCGGATGCCCGGATGCTCCCGGGCGCCGATGTCCTCCTTTCGGATTTCGGACAGGTGCAGGAAATGGACCCTGGAATCCCCCGTTTTCTCCTGGAACCGGCGGACCGCACTCTGCACCCGCGGTGTCAGGAGATCCCCGAAGATCCCCTGGCAGGCCAGGATCTCCGCCTGCGGATTGCATTCCCGCACGGTTCCGAGAAATGCCAGGTACGCGTCCTCAAACCGCTGCAGGTCGTCCGGCTCCGGCGTGCCGTCGTGGCGGCTTTGCATCTGAAACTGCGCGCCGGTCACCGGATCCGTGAACGGCGGCTGTGAGAAGGCGTTGGCGTCGTTTGCCCCGAGATTCACGACCACCGCATCCGGGCGAAACAGCCGGAAATCCCAGTCCGCGTCCGCGCCGGCCGCCAGATCCGATACGCTTCCGGCCAGGCGGCAGACCTTCCGGTACAGATCCGGCACCCGGCCGTGCGGATTGTTGTCCCAGGCGCATACCACGCCCCAGCCGCTCTGTGAGATCACCTGGTAATCCGCACCGAGTGCGGCTGCTGTCAGCCAGGCATAGTTTCTTGTGGCGGAAAACCACTCGCTGATCCACTCCATCTCGCATCGGGCGCCGATTCCGCCCTCCCCGGATGTCACACTGTCGCCGACAAATTCCAGCCGGCAGGCGGGATCCGGAAGCGCCAGAAGCTCCCCGTCCGTATAGACCGCGTGAATTTCCAGGCGGCTCTCCACATCCTGCTCCATGGGCTGGACATCCTTCACGAGCTGCACGGTTTTGGGTTTTCCCGGATCCGCATTCCGGAACAGACAGATCCACTGCCTTCCCCGCCGGAGCATCTGCCGGCTGATCACGGCCCCGTCGATGACAACCGTCAACCACTGCTCATACTGATGGAAGGATGCGGCAACCTCCACCCAGAGTTCGGACGCGGCCGCACGCAGGCGGATTCCGCTTCCCGTCCAGTACAGGTGCAGCGGCTTCCGGGAGGAAACCGTCCTCCCCAGCACACGGATGCGTGGATCCTCCATGCCGATCCGGCGCAGTCCCCGGCATTCCTCCGGAAGACCAGGCGTTTCCGGCCCTCCGGCCGTTCCCGGCACGCTGTCTGCTCCCGGCATGCCGGCCGTTCCCGGCACGCTGTCTGCTCCCGGCCCTCCGGCGGGTGTTTTCTCCGCTGTGGCTTCTGTGCTCTTCGTTTCAGTCTCCTCCGCTGTCATTTCTCCTCCCCTCTGTCCGAAACGGGCTTTCCGCAGATCCGGCGCCGGGGCTTCCAGCCTCCGCCGGCCGGCGGAACGCCGCCGGCATCTCTCCGGATCCGGCAGTTCCCCTCCGGGCCCTTCGGGACTCCTTTCCCCGAAAGAAGTCAAACCGCTCCACGGCATCCAGAATGTCCGCAAACTCCCGGCGGGGCGCCACCGCAATGTACTTTGCCAGGATCGCGTTCTCCTTCCCGCCCTTCCACGGTGCATAGAAAACATCAAACAGGTCGTGTCCCCGCAGGTATCTGCGGATGTCCTCCAGATGATCTTTCACATCCTGGCTTGTGCGCAGATCCCGGCCAATCATCTGCCGCAGATGCACGCCGGCCGTCGTGCGCTTCCAGCCGTCCCTCCAGTTTTCCAGGAAAATCCGGTAAAAATCCTCCTCGCGCTTCAAAACGCCGATCTCCGCCATGACGGCGGGATTCATGAAGTAATTCTCGAAGGAGTAATAGCGCAGAATCAGGACATTCTTCTCCGTAACAGAAGGGATCCCGTCCGCGTCCCGCTCCCGCTGCCGGTTGTAATATCCGCAGAGCTGCGTCCTCAGATCGTCCGCATTCTTTCCATCCCCATCCCGGATCATCAGAAAGCGGTCGCCCAGATAGACCTGATTCATGTACTTGAGATGCGCATAGGTCTCGATATTGGTGCAGCTGTTGGTGGTGATGATCGTATACCGCTCCGGCTTTCCATCCGGTTCCGAGAGAACCGGGAAATAATGCCGCAGGATCAGCGGAAGGCGGTCTTTGTCCTGCCTGCCTTCCACAATGAACACGAAATCCCGGTTCAGCATGTCGCCGACCGTGTAGCCGAGATCGCTGAGGATCGCGCCGAAATCCGTCTCCGGGCGGAAGCAGGAATCCCCGTTTTCATCCAGCACCATCTGACGGATTTCACGGCTGCTGAAATTGGACAGGAGGTTGGAGGCGTGAGTGGTGAAGATGACCTGGTTCTTGCGGGAAAGCCGGTACAGGATGTCCCCCGCGGTCTTCTGCAGCTGCGGATGCAGGAAGGTTTCCGGTTCATCCAGAAGGAAAATCGCAGGGAGGCGGCTGCTCATCGCCGCGTACGTTTCCAGGAGCGAGAGCAGGTAGATGCTCTTCATTCCGTTTCCCATGAGGGACGCCGGGCGGCGTCTGCGGGTATGGCTGTCCTCGATCTCGGAGCGGATCCGCAGCATCTGCGACAGGTCCTGGCCGAAACGGTAACAGATCGTGTCCTGGCCCCCGTTCCGGCGGTAGTTGTCATTGACCAGCCCCGCAAATTTTTCCGCGCTGGTGCGGGACATCCGGTATTCAAACAGCCGGCAGAGCTCTGCCGCATTGAGATCTCCGGCCGTCTTTTCGGAGATCTGCGGAATGCAGGTAAAGGTGTGCCGGCAGAGACGCGCAGGATCCAGCAGACACCGCCGGTCCTTCAAGAGCTTCAGGTCCTCGTCCGCCTGCAGCCAGAGCAGGCTCTGCTCCAGCGCCTGGGGGTCCCGGTCGCTGCCGATGGCGATCACTTCCGGAAAGATCTCCCGGACCGCCGGGTTTTCCCGGTCCCCCGTAAAATACGCTGCCCTCTTCTGGTCCTGCTCCGCCCGGTATTCGAAGATGACATTGTTTCCGTCGGCATTCAGCCTGCGGCCAAATTCCCGCTGCCAGGCTTCCTCCTCCCGCTCACCGCTGACGCACCCGTCCTGATACAGCCGGGAGAGATCCGCCGCCGTCAGTTCCAGCGTCATCCCGATCCGGATTTCCCCGCCGTAATCGCCGTAGTCCGTCTCTTTCGGTGCCGCGCCGCTCAGGGCCAGCTTCACCGATTCCAGCACGGAGGATTTGCCGGTATTGTTCCGGCCGACCAGGACCAGGGCGCGCTCCACGTTCTCTGCGCGCAGATCCCGAAGCGATTTGAAATTCCAGATATGCAGGCGCGTAATCCGCATACTCTTCCGTTCCCTTTCCGACATGTCCCGCCGCCCGCCATTCACTTCCGAGCAGCCTGGTTCTGCTTCCGTTCCTCCCGGTATCATAGCACGGCATCCGGGATGGCGCAATGAACGGCAGCAGGCAGGGACTCTTCATCACCCGACGGTCTGCCGCCGCAGCCGATTGCAGTGGAATCGGGAGTCCCGGCAAAGAAGGAATGAAAAAAAGAGAGACCGCCGTTTCCAGTCGTCTCTCTTCGAATTCTCTGACAGCCGCCTTCTTCCGCCGGGAACCCGCCGGAAGGCGCGGCCGAACCATCGGCACATTCACCGCTGTCCGTCTACCGTGGGAACCGCTGGATCAAACAGGATCGCCGCGGTGCAGACGGCCCGCTGTTCTTCTGCTGCGGGAACCAACGGTTTTCCGCTGCCTCAGATGCAGAAGCACAGCGGCATTCCGCCCATGCTGCACATGGAGCAGATGGCGCAGGCCGCGCACATCTTGCACAGGCCAGACACATCAGGGCCGTTCCCCCAGCCCATGTCTTCGGTGCGCTGCTGATACCACTGCCCGCCGGACTCCAGCGTCTGCACCAGCTGGCGGTACTGCTCGTTGGAGGGATCCATCTGCTGCGCGGTTCTGGCATAGCTCAGGGCGTTTACCGTATTGCCGAGCCCGGAGCTGGCCATCGCCGCCAGAAAATACCATTTCGCCGGCCGGTCCTTCATCCCGTTCAGAACGTTCATCGCCTCCTGGTAATGCCCGGAGTTGATGTAGTTGGCCGCCGCCTGGAACTCAATCGGCTCACCGCTGTCCGCGGACCGCTGCCGGTATCCGCCGAAGCCGCCCCAGAATCCGCCGGCACCGGCGCCGCCGCCCTGCGCATTTCCCGCAGACCCGTACTGACGCTCCTTCATGATTGTGCTGTAGGCTTGCTGAATCTGCTTGAACTTTTCCTCTGCCTCGTCTTTATGGGGGTTATTGACATTGGCATCGGGATGGTACTTGCGGCTCAGCCGGCGGTACGCCTTCTTAATCTCTTCGTCACTCGCATCCCTCGATACCCCAAGAACTTCATATGGATCCATATTTCCCTCTGATTTCCGTCTTCCTCAGGAAGACTGCCGGCATCCGCCGCACCGGCGGCAGCAGCTCACCGGCCTGCGGCCGCTCCCCTTGCCTGCGCCGTCCTGTCTTTCCCGGCGCGCCCTGGAGATCTGCATGTACTTCACCCAGACACCGGAATACAGGATATTCCGGAGAAGCTCCTCGTTCTGGAGAACCGGAAGGGCCTCAAAAGCCCGACAGCAGCCGCCCATCATCATCTTCAGCCAGACGCGGATATTTTCCTCCAGCTTTCCCTCGCAGTACAGTTCCTTGAACGGATTGTAGTTTCCGCTCCGGAGGTCTTTCTCCACATCATCGTAGGCATCCATCCAGTAGATGAATTTGCCCAGGGAAAAGCCCATCTGCCGCAGGTTCTCCGACCAGGCGTCCTCCTTCCGGACAAAAATCTCAGCGATGGCCCGGCCGGTCAGTGTGGCGGCGGACTCCACGTCCGCGTCATTCCTCTGCTCCAGCCGGTGGAGCTTTTCGATGTACTCCCGCAGCGCCCGGGTCTGGCGGGGATATTTCTTCCCCACCCGGCGGGCCTTTTTCCGAAACTGCAGGACAAACAGCCCCGCCGCCGGCTTTTTCTCATCGATCCAGTCATCCTCGATGTTGTAATATTCCAGCAGGAAATTCATATCCGCCGCATATTTCACCGACGGCGTGAGGATCCGTTTTCTCCGGGTCGCAGGGTGATGCGGGCAGTGATTCTCATAGACCTTCTCCGGTTCCTCGTACAGGCTGGATAACAGGACTGCCAGAAACGTGCAGTCGTAATTCAGCCCCACCGCGGAGAGATGCCCATATCTGTGCCGCATGACGGTACAGACACCGCAGTAGTAAGCCGCGTATTTTTCCTCGTCCCGCACCTTCAGATCGGGACGGTTGATCATGACATATCCAAACATACCAGTTTGCGCTTTCCCCGCACTCAGCTGCAGATCCGTT
>OMZJ01000182.1 GCA_900315495.1 uncultured Lachnospiraceae bacterium | reverse complement strand
CCGGTGCAGATAAACATCTGAAAACCGGACAGGGGCGGGGGCTTTTTTGTGTTCACGGTTACGGGTACAGTAGATCTGCTTTACCCCTGAAGCCTTTCCGATCTGACATTTCTGACCTCCCATTTTTTCCAATGATAAAAGACGATTTCTTCCTACCCGCAGTTGTAAAATGATTCTCCCCTTTTGCTCTGCTGCGATGAGACAGGCGAATCCATGACAATTTTTCTCAATTTGTCCGCAGAAAAATACATTGACAAAAGAAGGAATGAAGAAGTACATTAGTCCCAGAAAATCAAGAAAAAGCCCGCAGAATTTGTACGATATCGCAATGATAAACGCTGAGAACCGCAATTTCACAACGCAATTATACCAAAACGACGTAAAGATGCGTTCCGAGAGCAGCGCCGGAAAAACCGATGCCCGGATGCGGTAAACGCCGGATGAGGCATACGGCAGTGGGGAGGAGTGTGCATGAATAAAAAAAGCAGGGCAATCCGTCATTCGAACGGATCGAAGGTCATAACCCCGAGGATGCCGGTGCGGAAGGTCTTCCGACGCTACTGGATGCTTCTTCTGATGCTCCTTCCGGCGACAGTGTACGTCATTATTTTCAGCTATATCCCCATGACCGGACTGGTTCTCGCGTTTGAGAAATATCAGTACGCAGGCGGGATTTACCATTCCCCTTGGGTCGGCCTGCAGAACTTCAAGGCCGTCATGATTGACGGCAAACTTCCCGGCGTGACGCGGAATACCATTCTGTACAACCTCGCCTTTATTTTTCTGGGCGTGGTGTTCGAGATGGGAAGCGCCATCCTGATCAACGAACTGCAGAACCGTTACTTCAAGAAAATTGCGCAGTCATTCATGTTCCTGCCCTACTTCATCAGCTGGGTTGTGGCAGGCGCGATTATGTATAACATCTTCAACTATGAGCGGGGCATCTGGAACAGTGTGGCCAGAATGCTCGGGGCAGAACCGTTTGATGTGTACAATACCCCGCAGGCATGGCCGTTCATTCTGGTGTTTCTCCGCCTGTGGAAGCAGACGGGCTACGGCTCGGTGGTCTATCTGGCCGCGATCAGCGGGATGGACCAGGAGATGTTTGAGGCAGCGGGCATTGACGGCGCCAATGCATGGCAGAAGATCCGCTACATCACCATCCCTTCCCTGGTACCGACGATGATGGTGCTGGTTCTCATGGCGATCGGCAACATCTTCCGCGGCGACTTCGGCCTGTTCTACCAGACGGTCAAGAGCTCCGCGCTGCTGCAGCCCACGACGGACATCATCGATACCTACGTCTTCCGCCTGCTGATCAATAACGCAAACATCGGTGTCTCTTCAGCGATCGGTCTGTATCAATCCGTGCTGTGCTTTATCACGATCACGATCTGCAACAAGCTGGTCAAGATCGTGAACCCCGATTATGCGCTTTACTGAGAAAGAGAGGCCGGAAAAATGACTGGTACCGCGAAAAATGTCAGACGCAATAAAATCCGCAGATCGGGAGACCAGATCGCGGTCAGCATTGTGGGATATACGCTGATCGGCCTGTTTGCCCTGATCTGCCTGCTTCCGTTCTATCTGATTGTGATCGCTTCCTTTACTCCGGAAAACGATATGATCCGGAACGGCTATCCCATTGTGCCGATGAGCTTTTCCACAGAGGCCTACGCACTGTGCCTGAAGAATCCCCTGGCGGTGGTCCGCGCTTACGGCGTGACCGCAGGCGTCACGGTGGTGGGCACCTTCTGCGCGGTCTTTCTCGCGACGATGACGGGCTATGCGCTCAGCCGCCGGGATTTCCCCTGGCGCAACGGCTTTGCCTTTTTCTTCTTCTTCACGACGCTGTTCAACGGCGGCCTGGTGCCCTGGTTCATGCTCTGCATCCGGTACCTGAATTTTAAGAATCATATCTATGCATTGATCCTGCCGCTGATGTTTTCCGTCTGGAACATGATCATCGCCAAGTCTTTCATCGCCGGCATTCCGGAGGCAATCGTGGAATCCGCGAAGCTGGAGGGTGCGAACGATTTTATCATTTACACCCGGCTGATTATTCCGCTTTCCAAACCGCTTCTGGCGACACTGGCCCTGTTCTCCGCGCTTTCGTACTGGAACGACTGGTACAACTGCATGCTCTTCATCACGGACGACCGCATGTTCAATCTGCAGTATTACCTGCAGAGCATGCTGGGCTCGGCGGAGGCCATGCGGCGGGTCGCGGAAAAATCCGGCATGGATCTGCCCTCCGTCCCGCTGGAGGGCATGAAGATGGCCATGACCGTGATCGCTACCGGCCCCATCATTCTGCTCTACCCGTTTCTGCAGCGCTACTTTGTCAAGGGCCTGACCATCGGTGCGGTCAAGGGATAAGGTTTCCGCAGATTCCCGCGGACGGAACAGCCGCAGTGTTCCCCGGGAAAATCAATCTACCATGGATCTGAGCCCGGAAAGGGCTTTTCATCAAATCACGCATTCATTCAAAGGAGGAAAATCATGAAAAAGAGGCTTACTTCCATCGCACTGTCCCTGTGCATGCTCTGCGTGCCGTTGACTGCCGCATATGCCGACGGCGTGGACGATCTCCCGGACGACTGGAAGACCAATGTCATCAAGGCGACGCCGGATATGTATCCGGACACGGACATGTCCAAGCCCTACACTGTGAAAATCTATCAGGTGGGCGACAAGCCGGTGGACTGGGACAAGGTTCAGGATTCCATCAATGAGCAGCTGGAGCCGTTCAACACGAGCATTGACACGGTATTCATGAGCTGGGCGGATGTGGCAACGATGTATTCGCTGAATCTGGCGGGCGGCGCGGATATTGATCTGATCTTCACCGCACCTTGGGAGTACATGTTCACAGAAGCGGCGAAGGGCTCCTTCTATGCGATGGACGATGATTTCATCGCAAAGTATATGCCGCTGTCCAAGAAGTATCAGCCGGAAGAATCCTGGGATGAGACGAAATTTAACGGAAGCAACATCGCCGTGCCCTGTGGCCGCATGGCACCCGAAGGCCGGCTGGTCGGGATCCGCACTGATCTGGCGGAAAAATACGGCATCGGCGAACTGAAGAACTGGGATGACTATGAGAACTTCCTGCTGACCATCGCAGAAAAGGAAACCCCGGAATCCGGCATTCTGGCTTTCGGCGGACAGGGAAACAATACCGCTATGTGGGAGCTGTGGTATACCAATGAGAACTGGATGGACGCGTACTATACGAACAACCTCCGTTTCTCCTATGCCTATGACGGCGATGTCCCTGCCGCGGAAGACATCAAACTGGCCTGGGATACCGATCTGTTCCGAGAGTTCTGCCGTGAGATGAAAAAGCTGGCGGATGCGGGCGTCTGGAGCCGCAGCGCGCTGAATGAGACCGTGAACGAGTGGCAGGCCTTCGGCGCAGGAAAGAGTGCCTCCATCGAGTGGAACGGCACGGTCTTCACCTACATGAAGGAAGTGGAAAAGAACGAGGGCGTCACCACCGCTGCCTATGATTTGTTCAAGGAAAAAGGCACGCTGGTTACAGCAGAAGCCTACTCCAACGGCGATATGGCCATTGCGGCCGGCAGCTCCAATCCGGAGCGCGCTGCCATGGTGCTGGATCTTCTGAAGTACGATACCGCGCTGAACCACACGGTTGTACTCGGCATTGAGGGCGATCATTATACCATCGACGAGAACCGCGTTTACTCAGAGACCGACAATACGGCTAATTACCTGCCGGACGGCAACTCCCTGTCCTGGGCAGTCCGCAACGGCGATGTGGAGAAGGCCGGCGTACCGGAACGCGAGCAGGTCATCTATGACGAGTGGAAGCGCCGCATGACCGCCAACCCGCTGACTGCTTTTGTCTTTGACCCGACGCCGGTGCAGGCATATGCCGACGCAGTCGATTCCACCATCGGCGATTATTATGGCATGCTGACCCTCGGCCTGGTGGACGACCCGGACGCCACGCTGGATGAGATGCTTCAGAAGTGCTATGATGCCGGTCTGCAGCAGGTATACGACGAGTTTTATAAGCAGTACAACGAGTGGCTGCAGAACCGCTGATTGTGTCGGAAAGTTGAAATTCTCACGCGCCCTGGCGCAAAAGAGATGCCCCGGTAAGAGCCGGGGCATTTCTCATATGGCTAGAGTAAAGGGGGAAGTAAAAGGGAAAGGAGAAAACCAATTTCTGGCTCCGACCTGTCGAATTGCAACGACACCGACACTATGCTTGAACTGCAGCAGAACATCTGCGGGGCAAAAGGAACAAAGATCAGCAACTGTGCAGACGTGGAATCAGAACGGCTGAAGGGTTATAAAACCGGCCATTCATGCGGGTTCCCGGCATAAAATCCGCCTGACAGAATCAGACGGTATGCAATG
>OMZJ01000148.1 GCA_900315495.1 uncultured Lachnospiraceae bacterium | reverse complement strand
CGCCGGATTGACCGGTGCGTGCGCCCGGGAGGCGGAGTCATGCCGAACTGTCCATGGAGAAATGACATTGACACCGGGCGCGCCGGAAATATAGAATAAATGAAGAAACTTTGATGTCCGTGCATCTGTGCGGATCATTCAATGGGAGGTCGAGTTTATGAAGAGTTTCATGGGCAAAAATTTCATGCTCTATAATGACACGGCAAAACACCTCTTCCACGATTATGCGGAAGAGATGCCGATCATTGACTATCACTGCCATATTCCGCCGAAGGAGATCTATGAGGACCGCCGGTACAAAAATATCGCGGAGGTCTGGCTGGGCGGACAGAATCCGGACGGCTCGTATTTCGGCGACCATTATAAGTGGAGGCTGATGCGCAGCAACGGCGTGCCGGAAAACCTGGTCACGGGCGATGCGGATCCGTACGACAAATTTGTGGAGTTTGCGAAAATGCTGGAGATGGCCATCGGAAACCCGATGTACCACTGGTCCAACCTGGAGCTTCACAAGTACTTCGGCATCACCGAGCCGCTCACCGTGAACCATGTGAAGGAAATCTGGGACAAGACCTCGGACATGCTGCAGCATGACCCGAACCTCTCCGTCCGCGGCATCATCCGCCAGTCCAACGTGAAGTACGTCGGCACCACCGATGACCCGGTGGACACGCTGGAATGGCATGAAAAGCTGGCAAAGGTCAAAGACCTGGGATTCATGGTCTGCCCGTCCTTCCGCCCGGACAAGGCGGTCAACATCCAGCGCCCCGGCTTCGCCGACTACATCCGGAAACTGGCCGCATCGGTGGGAAAGAGCAGCCTGGACAGCGTGGAGGATGTGCAGAAGGCACTGAACGAGCGGGTTGACTTCTTCAAGAAGCACGGCTGCCGCGCTTCGGACCACGGTCTCGACTATGTGCCGTTCCGCGACAATGCGGCGGATGCGGCGTCGGCATTCCGCAAGGCGATGGCGGGAGAGGCGCTGACAAAGAACGAGATCGATGCCTATCAGACGGCAATCCTCCTCTCCCTGGCGAAAAAGTACCACAAAGAGAACATCGTGATGGAGATCCATTATTCCTGCACGAGAGACAACAACAAAAGGATGTTCCGCCTGGAGGGACCGGACACCGGATTTGACATGATCGCCAAGTCCTCCTGCTACAACGAGCTGGCGGAGTTCTTCTCCGCGCTGGATGAGACGGATGAGCTGCCCAAGTGCATCCTGTTCTCGCTGGACGAGAGCGATTTCAACCAGATCACGACCTGCCTGGGCTGCTTCCAGGGAACGGAGGTTCCGGGCAAGATGCAGCTGGGCGCGGCATGGTGGTTCCTCGACACGAGAGACGGCATGGAAGCGCAGATGAAGTCTCTGGCAAACCTCGGCCTGCTCGGCAACTTCGTCGGCATGCTGACCGATTCCCGCAGTTTCTTGTCCTACACCAGACACGACTATTTCCGCCGGATCGCCTGCAACCTGATCGGCCAGTGGGTCGAGAACGGGGAGTACCCGGATGATGAGGAAAGCCTGAAAAAGATCGTCCAGGGAATCAGCTACGAAAACGCGAAGAGATACTTCAGTCTCTGATTCGACGGGAGAGGAAGATCAGTGAGAAAGATCACTGCGTGAGATCAGTGAAAAGGTCACTGCAAAAAATTGCCGGGAATACCGCGGAAAACTGCCGGGATCTCAGGGAAGAAAAGTCAAAGAGATCCTGGCAGAACGAAACGGAATCCGGAAATACGGATCAGAGGGGAAAGACCAGAGGACAAGGATCATGGCAGAGAAACTGAATTATGAGGTACTGAAGAAATCCGGCTATGACGGATATATTCTGAGAAAGGCACCGGTGAAGGTGCTGCAGTTTGGCGAGGGTAATTTCCTGCGCGCTTTTGTGGACTACTGGTTTGACATGTCCAATGAGAAGGCGGGATGGAACGGCAAGGTGGCGCTGGTCCAGCCGATCGCCCAGGGACTGACAAAATTGATCAACGAGCAGGAGGGCCTGTATACCCTGTATCTGCGCGGCTCCGAAAACGGGAAGGAAGTCAACCGCAAGCGCGTGATCTCCGCGGTGGACGCCTGCTACAACCCCTACGACGCGGCGGACTGGGAGGCCATCCGGAAGATTGCGGTCAGCGATGACCTGGAGTACATGGCCTCCAATACCACGGAAGCCGGCATCGCCTATGTCCCGGAGTGCAGGCTGACGGATACGCCGCCGGCCTCCTTCCCGGCCAAGGTGACGGCGCTTCTGTACGACCGTTTCAAGGCGGGGAAGCCCGGCATTGTTTTCCTGTCCTGCGAACTGATCGACGCCAACGGACAGGAGCTCAAGAAGTGCGTGCTGAAGCACATCGCGGACTGGGGTCTCGGCGAGGCATTTGCAGATTATGTGAAGAATGACTGTCTGTTCTGCTCGACCCTGGTGGACCGGATTGTCCCGGGGCGCATCCGCGATCCGAAGGAAGTGGCGAAGCTCACGGAGGAGAACGGATACGAGGACGCACTGCTGGACGTCGGTGAAGTCTTCGGCGTCTGGTACATCGAGGGACCGAAGGAGCTGGAGGACCGGCTGCCGTTCCAAAAGGCCGGTCTGAACGTCCATGTCGTCCCAGAGGTGGCCCCCTACAAGAAGAGGAAGGTCAGAATCCTGAACGGTGCCCATACGGGCTTTGTGCTGGGCGCATATCTGGCGGGATTTGACATCGTCCGCGACTGCATGCATGATGAGACGGTTCACGCCTTCATGAATACCATGCTCTATGACGAGGTGATCCCGATTCTGCCGCTGGACAGGAAGGACTGCGAGAACTTTGCCGCGGCGGTCACGGACCGGTTCAACAACCCGTTTGTGGACCATCAGCTGATGAGCATCTCCCTCAATTCCACCTCCAAGTGGAAGGCGAGAGATCTGCCGTCCCTTCTGGAGTACACGGAGAAATTTGGCCATCTGCCGAAGGCACTGTGCATGGGATTTGCGGCCTACATTGCCTTCTATTCCACGAACCTGCAGTGCCGGGAGGCGGACGGCCTGATCGCGGTGCGCCCGGCCGGAAACGAATACAAGATTCAGGACGACGCGTGGGTGCTGGATTTCTACTGGGATCACCGCGGCGCGGACGACGCAGCGCTGGTGCATGATGTCCTCTCCAACGAGAAGATGTGGGATCAGGATCTCACGAAGGTGAAGAATCTGGAGGAGACTGTGCAGAAAGACCTGACGCTCATCCGCACGAAGGGCGCGAAGGCGGCGTATGCATCGGTGCTCTGACCCGCAGGGATTTTATGCATTCTGCGGACGAGTCCCGGAAATGACGGTGACAGTCTGAAAAGGGATCATGAACAACAGCGAGGCTCCTCTCACAGCCCACGGGCCGTGGGAGGAGCCTCGGCAGTGAAAGGATAATCGCTATGAAACTCATCAGAATACATCCGCTTGACAACGTCGCGGTCGCGCTGGAGGATTTCCCTGCGGGTGAGACGGCCGCGGCGGAGGGGACGAGTGTGACAGCGCGGGAGCTGATCCGGCGCGGGCACAAGGTTGCCCTGACGGAGATTCCGAAGGGCAGTCCGGTCGTCAAATACGGCAACCCGATCGGCATCGCGACGGAGGACATCGCCGCGGGCAGCTGGGTCCATACCCACAACACCCGCACCGCCCTCTCCGAGACGGCGGCCTACCGGTATGATCATCAGGTCTATCCGGCACCGGAGACGGCGCCCCGGTATTTCGAGGGGTACCGGCGGGAGGACGGCCGCGCGGCAGTCCGAAATGAATTGTGGATCATTCCGCTGGTCGGGTGCGTCAACGACATCGCCGGGGAGCTGGTGCGTGACAATCAGGACCTGGTGACCGGAACCATCGACGGGCTGTACCGCTTTTCCCATCCCTACGGCTGCTCCCAGCTGGGGGGTGATCTGGCGCAGACGGGGAAAATCCTTGCGGATCTGGTCCGCCATCCCAATGCCGGCGGTGTGCTGGTGCTGGCGCTCGGCTGTGAGAATCTGACCATGGACATGTTCCGGGGAATTCTCGGGCCGTACAATCCGAACCGGGTGAAATTCCTTGTCTGCCAGGAGGTTTCGGATGAACTGGCCGAGGGAAGGAAGCTCCTGCAGGAACTGGCGGCGTACGCCGGAACATTCCGCCGCGAGAAGATGCCGGCTTCCGAGCTGGTGATCGGAATGAAGTGCGGCGGCTCCGACGGGCTGTCCGGCATCACGGCCAACCCGACCGTGGGGCGCTTTTCGGACCGGCTGATCGCCCTCGGCGGTTCCACCGTCCTGACCGAGGTCCCGGAAATGTTTGGCGCGGAGAACATTCTGTTCTCCCGCTGCCGGGATGAAAGGGTCTTTGACAAGGCCGTCCGGATGGTGAACGATTTCAAGAAATACTTTGTCGACCACGGCCAGGTCGTCTATGAAAACCCGTCTCCGGGCAACAAGCAGGGCGGTATCACCACGCTGGAGGACAAGTCCTGCGGCTGCGTCCAGAAGGGCGGCTCCGCCCAGATCGTGGATGTGCTCTCTTACGGGGACCCCGTGACGGAGAAAGGGCTGAATCTTCTCTCCGGGCCCGGCAATGATCTGGTCTCTGCGACGGATCTGACAGCGGCCGGCGCGCATCTGATCCTGTTCACCACTGGGCGCGGAACGCCGTTCGGCGCACCGGCGCCGACCGTGAAGATCTCCACCAATACCGCGCTGTTCGAGAAGAAGAGATCATGGATCGACTTCAATGCGGGCACGGTCGCCGACGGGGCGGAGACGCTGGATGCGGCGGGAGAGCGCCTGCTCGACTATGTCTGCCGGGTTGCCTCCGGCGAGAAGACCAATTCCGAGAAACACGGCTGCAGAGATATCGCCATCTTCAAGGACGGCGTGACCCTATAAGGAAGACAGGGAAGAGAAAACAGAGAAAGAAACACAGGGCGGAACCGCGGATCATTTTCCGCGGTTCCGCCCTGTATCTGCTTCCCCACCCTGCGTCTGCGACCGGATGCTCTCGGCGAGGACAAAATCGGTGAACTGCGTGCTGCGGTAGGCGCGCGGGGAGATGCCGTACATCTTTTTAAAGGCGTCCTTGAAGTAGTTGCTGTCCGAAAAACCGGAGGCGGCGGCAATCGCGGAGATGGAGTCCCTGGTTGCCAGAAGCCGGGAGGCCGCGTTGTTAAGCCGGACAAAGCTCAGGTATTCTTTCATTCCCATGCCGGTCACCTGGCGGAACCTCCGGCTGAAATAGGAGGGAGACAGGCCCGCCTGTGCGGCCAGACCGTCCAGCGAGATCGGCTGGCTGAAATTTTCCGTGATGTACCGGGCTGCCCGCAGGATGTCGCCGTCCCGCTCCTCATTCCGGCCCCCGGCGGAGGGAGCGATGCCGTTTCGGGCGAGAAACAGGAAAAACGCCCGCAGTTCCAGAATCAGAAATTCCGCGGTATAGGCGTCGTCCGCCTTGTCGTCCGCCAGCATGCGGTTCATCCATGCGTTTGCCTCCTCCCGCCTGGCACCGGGGATGTGGAAGAAGTTCACGGAAAAGATGGAGCGGTCGATCAGATCCCCGGCCTTCTCCGTACTGTTCTGCAGCACCGCGGCCAGATCCCGCGCGTTGAAGTAGATATTGAACCGGTCCGTCTGCGTGAGATAGGTGTTGTAGTGCACTTCCCGGGGCGGAATGATCATGAAATCTCCGGCATGCAGGTCATACAGGCTGTTGTGGATGAAAAAACGGCAGGTGCCGGTCCGGACGTAAAAAATTTCGTAATAATAGTGAAAATGGTTCTGCACCATCCGGTAGCTGGCATTCCGGATCATTTCGTTCACATAAATCCGGTCAATCGACAGATCAGATACGCGCATTTTTATCTTCCCCTCTCATCCGACCTGATTGGATCCTCATCATTTTCGACAATTATAACCCGGATTCGACAAAAAATCAGTAACATCTGACAGGCATGACAAAAAATCAGTAGTTTTCCCCGCGCCGGCCCGGTTATAATCCAGTTAACAACAAAGATTTCACGAGGGACAGTGGTCAGAATACTGCCGTGAAAGCTTGTCAGCGCAGGACAGAAAGCGCCGGCGCACAGGAAGGCCCGCGGCGAGACACCAGTTGTCCGGAGAGAAAACAGACAACATAAAATATAAAATGATGTTGTCACAAAAAAGGAGGACTGAGATGAGAAAACAGGGATATTCCGTGATGATGGCTGCGGCGATGGCGGCTTCTCTTCTGGGAAGTGCCGGCATGGTGCATGCGGATGAGACGTCTGCCGATTATGAGGAGTGCACGCTGACGTTTGACTGGTGGGGCGGTGAGACCCGTGAGACGGCCACGGTGGCGGCCATCGAGGCATTCGAGGCAAAATATCCGGGCATCACCATCAATTACACGCCCGGCGAGTGGAGCGGCGGCGACTGGGAATCCACCAAGGCGCTGGAGTATCAGTCCGGTGCGATGCCCGACATCCAGCAGACCAACTTTGACTGGATCAGCAAGTATCACGAGACGCTGGGAAATCTGTATCTGGACCTGAATACCGTTTCCGATACGCTGGATCTCACCCAGTACAGCGACTCGGATCTGGCAACCTGCAGTGATACGCAGGGAGCGCTGGTGGGTCTGCCGGTGGCAATGACCGGCCGTACCTTCTTCTGGAACAAGGCAACTTTCGAGCAGGCAGGACTGGAGGTTCCGGCCTCTCTGGCGGATCTGGAGGCGGCAGGGCCGGTCTTCCAGGAAAAACTCGGGGACAATTACTATCCGCTGGATCTGGGTACCTATGACCGTGCCATCCTGGCTGCGTTCTATGTGCAGGCACAGACCGGCGTCCCGATCATTGACGAGAACGGGAACCTGACCGCCACAGAGGATCAGCTGAAGGATGCGCTGGACTTCATCCTCCGGCTGGAAGATGAGCATGTCATCCCGACCCTGGAGTATGCGGACGGCGAAGGCGCGGATTCCATCGACAAGTCGGCGCGGTTCATCAACGGCGAGTACGCGGGAATCTTTGAGTGGGATACCGCGGGCGGCAAGTATGTCACGGCCCTCGGCGAGGAGAACGGCGCAAACCTGGTCGTCGGAAATGAGCTGACGGATATGGGTCCGGCAGGCTCCGGCGTGTTCAGCAAAGTCTCCATGATGTTCTCCATCAGCGCAAAGACCGAGCATCCGCATGAGGCAGCCCTGTTCCTGAACTACCTCCTCAATGATCCGGAAGGCGTTGCTCTGATGGGAACCGAGCGCGGCATTCCGGAATCGAAGATCGCCTATGACACCCTCAGCGAGGCCGGCGCCATCGATTCCCTGCAGTCCGAGGCCCACGAGGCCGTGATGTCCGCAGATCCGATGTACTGGAATCCGCTGTTCGACGACGGTTCTCTGAAGGGCAGCACCTCCGCTTACACCACGATTTATGAGAATCTTTCCTATGACAGAGATTCCGCGCAGTGTGCGGCAGACCTCTACAGCGCATATACCGAAATTGCACCGTACGCCGAGGTAACTGCTGAGGCGGAGAGCGAGACCGCAGCGGAATAATCCGCAGCGAAATCATTGGAAGCGGAATCATCCGCAAATGAATTCCGGCGGCCGGAAGGCCGCCGGTTTCTCTTCCACACAGCCTGCTGCAGGGCGCTTTCCATTCATGGTAAAAGGATCCGGTAATCAATATGAGTAAAAGTACAGCAATGAAGTCCCGGCCGGCAAAGAAAACACCGCTTCAGAGATGGCTGCGGAACAATGTCGGATTTTTCTTTGTCCTTCTCTGGCTGGTGGGATTCCTGGTATTCAAGGCCTATCCCTTCCTCTCTTCCCTGGTTTACAGTTTTCAGGATTACAACATGTTCAAGGGAATGAAGGGATGGACGCTGCAGAACTATCGGGATGTCTTCACCGTCAAACAGGAGCGCACGGCCCTGATCATCACGTTCAAGTATGCGTTCATGACGGTGCCGCTCAAGCTGATCATGGCACTGTTCATCGCCTATATCCTGAATTTCAAGATCAAAGGGGTGAATTTCTTCCGCACCGCCTACTACATCCCGTCCATTCTCGGCGGTTCCGTGGCGATCGCGGTCCTGTGGAAGGCGATGTTCAATGACGACGGCGTCATCCACATGATTTTCGAGGCATTCGGCCTGCAGGCACCGCATTTCCTGACCAACCCCAACTGGGCCCTGTTCATGATCTGCCTGCTCCGCGTCTGGCAGTTCGGCTCCGCCATGGTCATCTTCCTCGCGGCGCTCAAGGGGGTCCCCACGGAACTCTATGAGGCGGCCTCCCTGGACGGCGCCGGCAAAACCAGACAGTTCTTCTCCGTGACCGTTCCGTTGATCACCCCGGTGATCTTCTACAACCTGATCACGCAGCTGGTCCAGGCGTTCCAGGAATTCAACGGGCCGTACATCATCACAAACGGAGGCCCGCGCGGATCCACGACGCTGATGTCGCTTCTGATCTACAACAACGCATTCCAGAACTGGGATATCGGCAAGGCGTGCGCCCAGGCATGGGTGCTGTTCATCATTCTGCTGGCGCTGACCCTGGTGGCCTTCTGGAGCCAGAAGCACTGGGTCTATTACGCGGACAACGAGCAGTGATCTGCGGGGACAGAGAGGATACAGATATGGCAGAAAAAGGAAAAGCCGCTGCGCTTCGCAGGGCGCAGAAGCACATTGAGAGAAGAAAAACGGCCGGCATCATCGTGCGGTATGCCGTCCTGATCATCGTCGGTATTTTCATGGTTTATCCTCTGGTCTGGATGGTCGGCGCGGCGTTCAAGCCGAACAATGAGATTTTCACCTCACTCAATCCCGTTGCCGCGGACCCCACACTGGACGGATTCCAAAACGCGGTCAAACCGTCTTCCTACGGCCTGACAATCTGGAGAGCGCTGCTCAACACCTATTCCTACGTGATTCCGGAGGTCATTCTGACCGTCATCTCTGCGACGCTCACGGCATACGGATTTGCGCGGTTCAAGTTCAAGGGGCATGACGCGCTGTTCGGGCTGATGCTGGCCATGCTCTTCCTGCCGCAGGTCGTGATGAATGTGCCGCAGTACATGATGTACCGCAAATTCGGATGGGTCGGCTCGAAGCTCTACCTCCCGCTGATTGTGCCCACCGCCTTTGCGACAGAGTCCTATTTCGTGTTCATGCTGGTGCAGTTCCTCCGCTCCATTCCGAAGGAGCTGGACGAGGCGGCCAAGATCGACGGCTGCAACAGCCTGCAGATTCTGGTGAAGATCATCGTCCCGATGCTCCGGCCGTCCTTGGTGTCGGTTGCGCTGTTCAAGTTCATGTGGTCCTGCAACGATTTCCTCGGGCCGCTGCTCTATGTCACGGACAAGATGAAGTACCCGGCAACGATCTACGTCAAGCGGTTCATGGATGCCGATGCGGGGGTCAGCTGGAACAGCGTGCTGGCCTGCTCGCTGATTTCCATCATCCCGAACATCATGATCTTCTTCCTGGCCCAGAACCAGTTTGTGGAAGGCATTGCAGCCGGCGGCGTAAAGGGGTAAAACAGATCCGGCGGAAACGGGATACGGATCCCGCGAAATGGGAGAAAACGGCTGTGGGCTGATCGGCGGGGCAGCGGTGATACCGGTCCCTGTGGAATGAGAAAAAACAATCGCCTGAGGAAACCGGGCACTGTGCGGAGAAAGGAATGTGAGCGGATGGAGGCATTTGATCAGGACAATCCGGTGATCCGGACGATCGGAAAAATCGCCTGTGCATGGCTGATCGGGTTTCTCTGGCTGATCGCATGCCTTCCGGTCTTTACCGTCGGGGCAGCGACTACGGCGATGATTTACGCAGAGATGAAGCTTCTGAACGACACCGGAAAGCGTGACATGGGAACGCCGGCGGCGAATTTCTGGAAATCCTTCCGGGAAAATTTCCGGCAGGGAACCGCCATCGGAATGATCTATCTGGCGGCGGGGGTGCTGATCGCGTGCGGCCTGTATTTCTGGAATCGGAGTCAGGCGCCCTCCGCACTCGTGCCGCTGGGACTCACCTGGGGAATCTGTATTCTCTTTCTGATCTCCGCGCTGTGGGTCTTTGCCGTGCAGGCGCTGTTTATCCATCCGGTGTCCGCGACCATCCGCTATTCCTTTGCGGCTGCCCGGCAGAACGGGAAGGAAACGGTCCTGATGCTCATCGTTCTGGGGAATGTCCTCTATTTCGTCTTCCGCACGCCGGGATGGGTTTTCCTGTTTTTCTATCTGAATTTCGGCGTGGGACTGACGGCATACCTGTTTTCGGTGTTCTACACGAACGCATTCCGGAAATATATCCCGCAGGAATGGCAGGATTCCGACGATGAGGATTCTCTGCCGGAGGGATGATGATTCTGTCGGGGGCCGGTCCGGCCGATCCGGCAGATTTTTTGTACACAGGAAAGGATGGATATGGATTTTCAGATCATCGCAGTGACCGTCCGCAGTGTGACGATTGAGTGGGACAGCGATACCTGCTGGCGGATGCCGGAAAAACATGAGGTTTTTCTGAACGGGGTCCGCGCTGCCGAGACCGATCAGAATGTGTTTTCCCTGTACGGCCTGCAGCCGGAGACGGAATACCAGATTGAAGCGGACGGAGTCAGCCATACGTTTATGACCCGTCGGGAATCGGTTCTTCTGGATGTGCGCAGGTTCGGCGCGGCGGGGGACGGGAGGAAGGATGACACCGCAGCATTGCAGGCCGCGATCGCTGCCTGCCCACCGGAGGGGACGGTCCGCATCCCGGCCGGCATTTACCGCGCATCCCCGCTCTTCCTCAAGAGCAGCATGACGCTTCTGCTGGAAAAGGACGCGGTGCTCCTGGGGGAGACGGACCGGCGCAGAATCCCGGTTCTGCCCGGCCTGGTGCGCTGCGGGGAAAAGGAAGATGAGTACAACTTCGCTACCTGGGAGGGCGATCCGCAGGACAGCTTCGCCTCCCTGATCACGGCGATTGACGTCGAAAATCTGGATCTGATCGGCGAGGGCACGCTGGACGGCAATGCGCAGAACGGGGACTGGTGGGTCCGCCCGAAGGAGAAGAGAATCGCCTGGCGGCCCAACACTCTGTTTCTGGAGCGCTGCAGAAACATCCGGGTGCAGGGACTGCGGATCATCCATTCTCCCTCCTGGACCGTGCACCCCTACTACAGCGACAATCTGCAGTTTCTGAATCTCGACATCCAGAACCCGCCGGACAGCCCGAATACGGACGGCTTTGATCCGGAGAGCTGCCGGAATGTGCTTCTGCTGGGCACCTGTATCTCGGTCGGAGACGACTGCATCGCGATCAAGAGCGGGAAAATCTACATGGCGCAGAATCATCCCCGCGGATCCGAGGGGATCGTCATCCGCAACTGCCTTCTGTCCCGCGGACACGGCTCGGTCACCATCGGCTCGGAAACCGCGGGCGGGGTGCGGAATGTCCGGGTCTCGCAGTGCCTGTTTGATTCGACCGACCGGGGAATCCGGATCAAGACCCGCCGGGGCCGGGGGAAGGCCAGCGTCCTGGATGACCTGCAGTTTGAAAATATTGTGATGCGTGATATTCCCATGGCCGTGACCGTCAACATGTTCTATTTCTGCGACGCCGACGGGCACAGCAATTATGTGCAGAGCCAGGAATGGATGCCGGCGGATGACCGCACCCCTGCCATCGGGACCATCCGGATTTCACGGGTTGCATGCACCGGTGCGGATGCCTGTTTCCTGTGCGCCTTCGGCCTTCCGGAAGCCCCGGTCGGCGAGATCGATGTCAGCGATGTCCGCGCCTCCTTCCGGCCGACGGCGGAGAGAACCCCACAGTGCCCGATCATGATGGACCATTTTCCGAAGCTGTCCGGGGAAGCCTTTTACCTTCTGAACATCCGGAAGGTGCGGCTCAAAAACATTGCGGTCACAGGCGCCGGGTCTGATCAGCCGGTTCTTCGGGACATCGGGGACAGCCGGTTTGAAAATGTACAGATCGAACGGGAGCAGGCGGCGCCGGCGTTTGCATGAGAAGACTTCCTGCCGTCTCACACCGCTTGCAATCCGGAGCAAAGTGGTGTGTAATATGTAATAGAAGAAACGCTGTACGGCCGTAAAACGATTCCGGACAGGAAGGCTTTGCAGACACAACGCAGGAGGGAAAATCAATGGACACAGTGAAACTGCCGGTGATTTACACCTGCTTCCCCGGAGGGAAGCACAAGGTGCTCACAATGAGCTTTGACGACGGCCGGACGGAAGACCGGAGGCTCGTCTCGATCTTCAATCACTATGGGATCCGGGGAACGTTCAATGTCAATTCCGGTCTGAAGTCGGACGAGCAGCGCATCCCGTTGTCGGAGTATCCGTCCCTGTATGCCGGGCATGAGGTCGCCTGCCACACCTATACGCATCCCACGATTGCGCGCTGCCCGATGGAGCAGATCGTCAGGCAGGTGCTGCTGGACCGTGAGATTCTGGAGGACACCATGGGGTATCCGGTGCGGGGGCTGGCGCTTCCCAACGGTTCCGACTCGGAGGAGATCGAGCGGGTCCTTCCGTCGCTGGGCATCCGCTACGCCCGCTCCGTGAAGAGCACCGGGGGCTTTGCCATGCCGGATACTTACCTGCCGTGGGATTCCACCTGCCATTTCAACCACGGCCTGATGGAACTGGGAAAGCAGTTTGCGGATCTCTATAAGACCCAGTACCTGTATATGATGTATGTGTGGGGACACAGCTATGAGTTCACAAACGATGACAACTGGGATCTGATCGTGGATTTCTGCCGGATGATCGGCGGCCGGGATGACATCTGGTATGCCACCAACATCGAGATTGTCGACTACATGGATGCCGCAGGAAGGCTTCAGTTCACGGCAGCGGGCGACATGGTCCATAATCCGAACGCCATTTCCGTCTGGATTTCCGTGGATGACCGGAAGATGGAAATTCCGGCCGGGCAGACCGTCCGGCTGTTCGACAAAAAGAAGGCACCTGCTCTCTGACCGGAAGCGGCCGGCAAAGCCCGGCTGCAGGACTGGACAAGGCTTTGCAATTTTGCAAAAAAGGTACGGATTGTCTGCTTGGAGTTCGCCAGTCCGTGGGGAATTGACTTTACAGGCAGAGCGATGTACATTATAGAAACAAAGCACTGCGCTTCCGGCAGATCGGATGACAGGAGGAAGCGGCAGCCCGAAACGAGAGAGGAGAAGACATGAAATTCTTTATTGACACGGCGAACGTTGACGAAATCCGTGAAGCAAACGATATGGGAATCATCTGCGGTGTCACGACCAACCCGTCCCTGATCGCAAAAGAGGGAAGGGATTTCAACGAAGTCATCAAAGAGATCACCTCCATTGTGGACGGCCCGATCAGCGGTGAGGTCAAGGCAACGACCACATCGGCGGAGGGGATGATCGCGGAGGGACGTCAGATCGCGGCCATTCACCCGAACATGGTTGTCAAGATCCCGATGACGGCAGAAGGGCTGAAGGCAGTCAAGGTCCTCTCTTCCGAGGGAATCAAGTGCAACGTCACGCTGGTGTTCAGCGCAAACCAGGCACTTCTGGCAGCGCGGGCCGGCGCGGCGTATGTCTCCCCGTTCCTCGGCAGACTGGACGATATCTCCACACCGGGCATCGAGCTGGTGCAGACCATTGCAAAGATTTTCAAAATTTACGGCCTGAAGACAGAGATCATCGCGGCGAGCATCCGCAACCCGCTGCACGTCACGCAGTGCGCGCTGGCAGGCGCTGACATCGCGACCGTTCCCTACAAGGTCCTGATGCAGATGATCAAGCATCCGCTGACCGATCAGGGCATCGAGAAATTCGTGAAGGATTACGAGGCTGTGTTCGGAAAACAGGCCTGACCGCGGGAGGGCCGGCAGAGCTGACGGCCGGGAACTCCTGCGTGTACTGACAGCAGGAGCGATACGCCCGGGCAGTGCCGGTCTGCCGGCCCCCGCGGATCCGGATGGAAACAAGGGCATGCGTTCCATGCCGTTTCAGATTTCATTTTGCAGTCCGCCGTGTGCGGAAGAAGGAGATAATGATGTTTACAAACATCCCTGAAGTCAAGCTCGGGATCCTTGCGGTTTCCCGCGACTGCTTCCCGATGACGCTTTCCGAGACCAGAAGACACAATGTCGTCGCCGAGTATGAGAAGCTGGGCGGCACCATCTATGAATGTCCGACGGCTGTCGAGAACGAACTTGACATGCAGAAGGCAGTGGCGCAGGTGAAGGAAGCCGGCTGCAATGCACTGGTGATCTTCCTTGGAAACTTTGGGCCGGAGACCAGCGAGACCCTTGCCGCCAGAGAATTCGGCGGCCCGGTGATGTACGCGGCGGCAGCCGAGGAGTCCGGCGACAGCCTGCTGGACGGCCGCGGCGACGCGTACTGCGGTGTCCTCAACCTTTCCTATAACCTGGCGCTCCGCGGCATCAAGGCCTATATTCCGGAGAACCCGGTACAGGACGCAGCCGGTGTGGCAAAGGAGATCGCGGATTTCGTCCCGATCGCACGCACCATCCTCGGCCTGCAGAATCTCAAGCTCATCAGCTTCGGACCGCGCCCGCAGGATTTCCTTGCCTGCAACGCGCCGATCAAGCAGCTCTACAACATCGGTGTGGAGATTGAGGAGAACTCTGAGCTGGATCTCTTCGAGACCTTCAACAAGCATGCCGGCGATCCGAGAATCCCCGGCGTGGCGGAGGAGATGGCCAAAGAACTCGGTGCAGGCAACAACTACCCGAAGATCCTTCCGACTCTTGCGCAGTATGAGCTGACTCTGACAGACTGGATGGAAGCCCACAGGGGATCCCGCAAGTATGTGGCATTTGCCAACAAGTGCTGGCCGGCGTTCCAGACCCAGTTCAAGTTTGTTCCCTGCTATGTCAACAGCCGTCTGACCGGCCGCGGCATTCCGGTTTCCTGCGAGGTGGATATCTACGGCGCGCTCTCCGAGTACATCGGAACCTGCGTATCCGGCGAGTCCGTCACGCTGCTTGACATCAACAATACGGTTCCGAAGGATATGTATGATGAGAGCATCCGCGGCAAGTACAATTACAAGCTCACGGATACCTTCATGGGCTTCCACTGCGGCAACACCTGCTCCGCCCGTCTGGTCAGGCCGGAGATGCGCAACCAGAAGATCATGGCCCGCACTCTGGGCAAGGACGTGACCTACGGAACCATCGAGGGCGATATCGCAGCCAGCGACATCACGTTCTACCGCCTGCAGAGCACGGCAGATGCAAAGCTCCGCGCGTATGTGGCAGAGGGCGAGACGCTTCCGGTTCCGACCAAGAGCTTCGGCGGCATCGGCATTTTCGCAATCCCGGAGATGGGCCGCTTCTACCGCCATGTCCTGATCGAGAAGAATTATCCGCACCACGGCGCAGTGGCGTTCGGCCATTATGGCAAGGCACTGTACGAGGTATTCAAGTACCTGGGTGTCTCCGACATCGGATACAACCAGCCGAAGAGCCTGCCGTATCCGTCCGAGAATCCGTTTGCGAACTGGGACTGACCGGTGACGGAACCCTGTGATCTGTGATCCTCTGCCCGCCGGTATCCTGCCGGGAATCCGGGAAGGCACTGCGGAGGGAACGGGATGACACAGGCAGAACAGAATGGGATGGGCCGGGGCCGTCTGGCCCCGGCCTGTTTTATGTGCGCGTCCTGCCAAAACGGTTGGCAGGACATTTGGTGCACCAAGAGCGCTTTCCTGAAAAGCGCAGCGCGAAAGGTGTGCGGCCTGCGGACAGCCTGTGCGCAGGCCGCAGAAATGAGAGGAAGAAAGATGATCGAAATCAAGAAAGTGACAGATCCGGCCTATCGCCCCTATGGAACGGTGGTTGAGGGATATGATCTCACGGAGCTTCTGGCCCGGATGCAGGAGACGCCCTGCCCGGAGGACGGTACGGTCTACGTGGGAAGCGAGAAAAAACTGGAGGATACGCCGGCCGGCAGAGAATTCGCCGCGCGCTTCTTCGGCGGCATGCCGATCCAGCTTGGCTACTGCAACGGTCACAACGAAAAGCTGAACGCGCTGGAGTATCACAGAAACAGCGAGGTGAACGTTGCGGTCACCGACCTGATTCTTCTGGTCGGGAAAAAGCAGGATATCGCGGCGGATTTCACCTATGACACGGCAAAGGTGGAGGCTTTCCTGGTGCCGGCGGGAACGGTGGTGCAGATGTACGAGACCACGCTGCACTATGCGCCCTGCGGCGTGAACGGGAAGGGCTTCCGCGATGTGATCATTCTTCCGAGAGGGACGAATGACGAGCTGGCGGAGAAGAATCCGGCGGCGGCCGGGGAAGACCGCCTGCAGACCCATGTCAACAAATGGCTGATCGCGCACCCGGAAGCCCAGATTGCGGGGGCGTTTGCAGGCCTGAAGGGCGAGAACATTACGGTTGACTGACCGGAAGCCGCCCGGACAGCGCCGCCGGAGCAGAGCCCCGCGTGACAGGGCTTCGAATCTGCCGGTGCTGTCCGCAGGGCGCCTGCGGCACTTCCGTTCCCGCGCAGCGCGCGGAACGGCCGCAGGGGCAATGCGGTGTCAGGGCGGGAGAGCAGAGAGTACCGGCAGTTTTTAACAGAGGAGAGACAATGGAAAAGATCAGAACAAGATTCGCGCCGAGTCCGACCGGCAGAATGCATGTCGGAAACCTGCGCACAGCGCTCTACGCATGGCTGACCGCCAGACACGCGGGCGGGCAGTTCCTGCTCCGCATTGAGGATACGGACCAGGAGCGCGAGATGGAAGGTGCGGTAGACATCATTTACCGCACGCTGGCGGAGACGGGCATTGATTATGATGAGGGCCCTGACAAGGACGGCGGCTGCGGGCCGTATGTCCAGAGCGAGCGCGTCAGACAGGGAATCTACATGAAGTACGCGAAGGAGCTGATCGACAAGGGGGAAGCCTACTACTGTTTCTGCACGAAGGAGCGGCTCGAGAGCCTGCACCGCGTAGTGGACGGCAAGGAGATTTCCTCCTATGACAAGCATTGCCTGCATCTCTCCCCGGAGGAAGTGAAGGCCAATCTGGCCTCCGGCATGCCCTACGTGATCCGCCAGAATAACCCGCGCACCGGAACCACCACCTTCCACGACGAGGTGTTCGGGGACATCACGATTGACAATGAGGAGCTGGACGACATGATCCTGATCAAGTCCGACGGATTCCCCACCTACAACTTTGCCAATGTGGTGGACGATCACCTGATGGGCATCACCCACGTGGTGCGCGGCAATGAGTATCTGTCCTCCACGCCGAAGTACAACCGCCTGTACGAGGCATTCGGCTGGGAGATCCCGAAGTACATCCACTGCCCGCTGATCACCGACGAGAACCACGCCAAGCTGTCCAAGCGAAGCGGCCATTCTTCGTTCGAGGATCTGATCGACCAGGGATTCCTGCCGGAGGCAGTGGTGAATTTTGTCGCCCTGCTCGGCTGGAGCCCGGAGGACAATCAGGAAAAGATGACGCTGGCGGAAATGGTGCAGAAGTTCGACTACCGCCATATCAGCAAATCCCCCGCCGTCTTTGACTACGGCAAGCTCAAGTGGCTCAACGGCGAGTACATCAAGGAGATGGACGAGGCCCGCTACCTGAAGCTGGCCATGCCGGAAATCGACAAGGCCGTGCACCGGGATGTTGACAAGAAGGCCATTGCGGATATGGTCAAGTCCCGCATCGAGGTCTTCCCGGATATCCCGCCGATGGTTTCCTTCTTCGAGCAGGTGCCGGAATATGATATCTCCCTGTATACGCACAAGAAGATGAAGACGGATCCGGAAAAGTCCCTCACGCTGCTGCGCGAGGTGCAGCCGGTTCTGGAAGCCCAGGAAGATTACAGCAACGACGCGCTCTTTGCGGCGCTCCAGTCCTTTGGAAAGGAGCGGGGATACAAGACCGGATTTGTGATGTGGCCGATCCGCACTGCGCTCTCCGGGCAGATGACGACGCCGGGCGGTGCCACGGAGCTGATGGCCGTCCTCGGCAGGGAGGAGAGTCTCGCGCGCATTGACGCGGCCATCCGCAAGCTGCAGGAAGCGGTGGGTTAATCCGCTCAGGGGAAAACAGGATTCAGCCCGGAGAGAAAAAAGCTTACCGGTCTGCGGACAAAGACCGCGGACGGCGCCTCCGGAAAAACACGGGAAAGGATGTGCAGCAGCATGAAAGAAAAGCAGGCAGCAGGACAGGCAGAAGAGTATGACGACCGCGACACCATCACCCTGAACCTGGACGACGGAACCGATGTTGAGTGCATTGTGATCACGTCTTTTACGGCCGGGGGAAAGAATTACATCGCGCTCCTTCCCACCGAGGGCATCGATGCGGAAGAGGGAGAAGTCTACCTCTACGGGTATCACGACGGGCCGGACGGCGATCCGGTGCTGGAGAATATTGCCTCGGACGAGGAATATGAGATTGTTTCCGACGCGTTTGACGAGTGGCTGGACAGCCAGGAGTACGATGAACTGGTCGGGGACGATGACGACGAGCCGTAATTTCTCTTTCCCGCA
>OMZJ01000150.1 GCA_900315495.1 uncultured Lachnospiraceae bacterium | reverse complement strand
AATTTATCAAATTCTTTTCGTAGTGTCAAGGATCCACCACAGTACGGCGTAAAAAATATTTCTTACAGATCTATTGGTAGATTCTTCCAAACAGAAGCTTAACCTCTCGGCATGATGACAAGCCTGGATATTCCCCGGAAATAAAAATTTTCAGAAACCCTTTGAATGGATTTCTTTTCCGGTTTCTGTTTCGCTCATGACTTCCCCTTCCTGCAAAAAAAAAAGACTGCGGTCACAAATGAGGACCTCAGTCATTTTGCAGGATAGAAATATCAGTCAGACAGCCCAACCTCCCGCGCCATGTTTAATGCCAGGATATTCCAGTTGATGAAACCGCCGTTCATGACCGGCTCCCCGCTGTCGGGATCGTAATATTCGTGCAGGCAGCCGTGCTCCTTCAGGTCGCGGTCCAGAAGCGCCAGCGACTTCCGGCACAGATCCTCCGCTTCCGCCCGGTACCCGTACCGCAGCAGCCCTTCAAACACGCAGAAACTGGCCACCAGCCAGATCGGTCCCAGCCAGTCAGAGGGGTTGTTGGTGGCGGCGATCCGGTACATTTTCTCCCGGCGGTCCAGCGTGGTGATTCCCCATGCCGAACCGAAGGCCGCTCCCTCGCGGTACCAGCGGACGAGATGCTCCGCCTCCTCCGCCGTGGCGATTCCTGCCAGCATCGGCAGGAAGCCGCTCCAGACGGCGATGCGGATCGGGATGGTCTTCCAGAAGACGCCCAGTCCCTGGTGGAACCAGTCAAACTTCCGCGTCCGGATGTCCACATCCTGCGAGTAGAAGAAGCCGTCCCGGGGATCATACATCTCTTCATGGATGTTCCGGATAAGATCCTCCCGCTCTTTCCTGATCTCGCTCTCCCTTGCCGCCACATGCGCCGCAAGGGAAGTGTCGCCCCTCTTTGTTGCCGTATCGCCGACCTGCCGGTAGAATGCCATGGCAGACTTCATCTCCATCACCATGAAGGCGTTGAGGAAGATGTTGGCCGTGGAGGATTTCGGGCGGCCGAAGGACGCCGGGTCGTTGTCCATGCCGATCATGATGTCATCGCGCCAGACATAGAGCCCGCAGTTTTCGTTGAAATAATCGGCCCGATAACGGGCAAAATAGCGGTCGATCGCATCCCACCGGTCTGTGATCCATGCCCAGCTTCCCGCCGCCTTCGAAATCTCCTGGATCTGCTGGCAGAGAAACGGCTTGTGCATGTTCATCAGGATCCCGTTCTTGTGCTGGATATTGAGATAGGGCTCCGGCCATTTCGAGACTTCAATCATCATCGGGATATACCCGTCCGGAAGCTGCCAGTCAAGGAAATTCAGGACATTGCCCCGCGCATGGCGGAAAACCTCCTCCTTCAGCCGGCCACCCTGCAGCCGATCCGCCAGCGGCAGGAGGCCGTACACACACCAGCAGGTATCCCAGTCCCAGACGTTTCCGTCGTACACGGACCCCGGATCAATGAACGGATAATGGATGTAATCCCTGGGTTCCTTCAGGGTCTTTTCGATATTGTTTTCAATATACCGGTAAATGGACGCATACGCGCAGCGCATCTCGTCCGCTGCGCTGCTCGCCGGGGATTTCCCGCTGTTCATGGGTTCGTTCTCCTTTCGCTTTTCTGCGGATTGTTCCGTGTACAAAAGGTCCGGCGGACGGCTGCTTTCTGCTGCAGACGGTCCGCCGGCTTCCTTTGCTTTCCTCTGGCTGCATCGGCCTGCGTTGATCCTTTCATCGCGCCGGCCTGTGATCATCCCTGGCCGCGCCGGACTGCCGTCATCCTTTGACTGCACCGGCCGTCATGCCCTCGATGACTGCCTTGTTCAGCACGGAATACAGAACCAGCATCGGGATAATGCTCATGGAGATGGAGGCAAAAATCGCGCCCCAGTTCTTGGAGCCGAACTCGTCGGAGAAATACATCAGTCCGGTCTGGATGGTTTTCAGTGCGGTGCTGGAGACGAAGGTCATCGAGAAGAGCAGATCATTCCACTTGAAGAAAAACTGCAGAACCAGGACGGTGACAATCGCGTTCTTGAGAAGCGGCACGACGATGTACCACAGGAGCTTGTAGATACCGCATCCGTCGATCACCGCGGCCTCCATGATTTCGTCCGGGAAGCTCCGCAGGTACCCGGTGACCAGATAGATCGAGAGGGACAGGCCGAAGGCGATGTAGGAAAGGATCAGCGCCCAGCGGGTATTGTACAGTCCCATCTTGTTGTAGATCTGGAACAGCGGGATCAGTGCCGTCGCGACCGGGACCATGATGCCGAGCTGGAAGTACCGGTTGACGATTTCCCTGCCCTTCCACTGCATCTTGGTGCAGGCAAATCCGACCAGTACGGAGAGCATGACGATGAAGACCAGCGAGACCATGGTGTCCACCACCGAGTTGAAGAAGAAGGTGGACATGTGTCCGCGGTTCCACGCGTCAATGTAGTTCTGGAAATAGAAACCATCCGGAAGGGCGTAGGCAGGCTTTGCGCTCCACTCGTAGGACTGCTTCAGGGAAGCGGTGAGCATCCAGATAATCGGGTAGATATCAATCACGCAGATCAGGACGATGATCACCTTGCTGACGATGCTTCCCGGCGTGACCTTTTTCCGGTTTTTCTGCGCTCTGACTGCCGCAGCGTTTTTCTCAGCCATGATGCCCTCCTTAGTAATAGTTTTCCCTCGTGTCAAACCGGTTGATCACAAAGGAGCCCAGAATGCAGAGAAGGAAGATGAAGATTGCGATGACGGAACCGTAGCCGACCTTGTTGTAGGTGAAGGATACGGAGTACATGTACATCGACAGGGATCTCGTCGCGGTGCCCGGCCCGCCGTTGGTCAGTGCCAGGGACGATTCGAACATCTTCACGGTGCCAGAGAAGGAGAATACGGCGGAGCTGACGATCATCGGCCGCAGCAGCGGTGCCAGCACATGGCGGAACAGCTGCCAGCCGCTGGCACCGTCGATTCTGGCCGCCTCGACGATGTCGTCCGGAATGTCCAGCAGGGCACCGTACAGGATCACGGAGTGGAATCCGATGCCGGTCCAGATATCCATCAGGATCAGGGCCGGAAGCGCGGTGGACGCCTGCCCCAGCCAGGGCTGTACCAGTTTCTGCAGGCCGATGCTGGAAAGGACCGAATTCAGCAGACCGTAGTTCGGCTGGATCTCATAGATCTTCTGGAACAGCTGGCCGACAGCCACGGTGGGAAGGACGGTCGGGAAGAAGACGATGGTGCGGACCGCGTTCTTGAACTTTTTCAGCCAGAACCGGAACATCAGCGCCATCAGCAGGCCGCCGCCGACCTGGCCGAGCATGGTAAACCCGATGTATTTCAGGTTGACCGTGAGGGCCTTGAGAAAGTTGCGGTCCTGGAACAGCTTCACGTAGTTGCCCAGCCCGTTGAATTTCCACTTCAGCCCCGGCGATCCGGAGAAGAAGGAATAGTAGAAGGACCAGATAACCGGAAGGATTACGATCCATGTATAAAGGGCCAGCGCGGGAATGACAAACAGCGCGATGGCCTTTTTATTGGCAAGTACTTTTTTCATAGGAAACCCTCATGCCGGTTTCTCCGGCGCTTCCAGGGTGCAGATTCTGGTCTGCATCACGCATCTCTGCTGAATAACGGTTCAGGCGTTCCCGCAGGCAAAGGCCCTGTCCGGAATTCCGTATCCGGAGAGCGTGTGATGATTCCTGCAGTGATTCCTGTTTTGATGAATTTTGGTCTGCCGCAGCGGAAGACAGCAGCAGGGCGGGCGGTACTGATACCGCCCGCCCCGCGCAAGACAGAACCGATCTTTCCGGATTCTCTGACCCGGCAGCACCCTGCTGCCTGTCTCAGAGAATCATCCGACGCACGGAAAATCGTCTTTATAGATTTGACATATCCTTCGCGTCCTGAATGGCCTGCATGTATTCTTCCGGAGTCATCTCGCCGGAGAGCAGGGTCTGCACATTCTGCTGTGCGGCATCGGAAATCTCGGAATTCATCGTTGCCTCATACCAGGTGAATGCGCTCTTTGCCTTGTCGATCTCGTCGAGCACCAGCTTGGTGTATCCGGACATCTCGGACGGCTCTGTGGTGTAGGTATAACCCTTGACAGAACCCTGGGTCTCCATTGCGACATCACCGATGTGCTCTACGAAATACTTGATGAACCACTTGGTGGCCTCATCCGTCTTATCCTTGGACAGGCAGAGAATGTTGCCACAGTTCATAGAATAGGAATCCGCCGGGCTGATGGACTCGTCCACCACCGGAACATTGAAGAATCCGATGCCGTCCTCGCCGGCCTGGTTTGCGGTTTCATCGTTCAGGTTGGAAGCGAACCAGGAACCATTGTAGAAGATGGCGGCCTTCCCGGTCATCAGCATGGATCCTGCGGTGTTCATGTCAACCGTGTTGACGCCTTCGCCGAAGTATCCCTTGTCAGCCCACTCCTGGATCTTCGCAGCGGCATCCACATAGCCCTGATCCGTGTAGTTTGTCTCGCCGTCCGCTGCCTTCTGCATGGCATCCGCGCCCAGCGTTCTCACGGTATAGGCGTTGATCAGACGGGTTGCGCCCCACTTGTCGGCAGCGCCGCATGCCAGCGGCTGAATGCCGGCATCCTTCAGCGTCTGCAGATCGGTCTCGAACTCATCCCAGGTCGACGGCGTCTCGGTGATGCCCGCCTGCTCGAACAGGGCCTTGTTGTACCAGAATCCCTCGACATTCAGTCCCAGCGGAAGATCATAGATCGTATCCGTGCCGGAAAGGGTCTGCAGAAGGGATGTTGCAGCCGGCGTCACATAATCCGTATCGCCGATCTCGTCCAGCAGAGCGCCGATATCTGTGATCTGATCCGAATCGATCAGGTCGACGATCGGCCTGCCGGACTCATACACGAACATATCCGGAAGGTCGTTGGAGGAAGCCAGCGTGGAAACCTTCTGGCGCAGGTCGTCGGAGGAAACCAGTTCATACTCATAGGTGAAGTTCGGGTTGACCTTCTGGTAATCCTGGCAGATCTTGTTGATCAGGACACCGTTGTCGTTATCTTCCGCCCAGATGGAAAGGATGTGGAAATCCTTGGCAAGCTGCGGATCCTCGCCGCTGTAATCGGAAGCCTCCGAAGTCTCCTCGGCCGGAACCATCGTTGTAAACATTCCGCCGACCATTGCCGCGCTCATCAGAGCAGCCAGAACCTGTTTTTTCATAGATACCTCCCTCTTTGCAGGCAGCGCTGTACATCATTTGGCATTCCGCACAGAACACGTTTCGCTGTCGCACTTTCTTTTGATGATTTTAATATATCACAGCGCGCATGCTGGTCGAAAGTCGATATTTTTTATATTTCGGTTGGTTTTTTTTAGGTTCTGTTGTGCGCTTTTCAGAGTGCAGGCGCGGATGCGGCGGATGGAAGGGGCAGTCTCTGGTCAGAAGGTGCGGCTGCGGTCAAGGCTGCGACGGGTCGAAGGGTAAGGGGCTGCCGGACGATGCCGTCACGGCTGCGGCGGGCGGGAGGATTCGGCAGCCGGGGCATTTTCCTTGTTCTGCCGGACTCTTTCCCGATATTCTCCGGGAGTCATGCCCGTCTTCCGCTTGAAAATCTCATAGAAATAGCGGGGATCATTGTAGCCGATCGCCGCGGCAATCTCCGACGGCTTGCCGCCGGCCGCCAGAAGCTCCTCCGCCCTGCGGATCCGAAGCCCCGTCAGATATTTGACAAAGGACGTCCCGACCTGCTCTTTAAAGAGCAGGGACAGGTATGCCGGGTTCATCTCGACCATCTCTGACAGCTCAGTCAGGCCGATGTCTTTCTGATAGTTTTCCTGAATATAGTGCAGAATGCGCCGGATCGCCGCGCTGGTCGTTCTCTCCCGGGTATCCGCCGGCTGTGCGGCCGCCCCGGTTGACTCCTGCCGCTTTGTCTGACCCGTCTGCCCTGACTGTTCCGCAATGATGGCTGCAGCGTTTCTGTCATCCGCATCTGCTGCGGTCCCGGCAGCAACGCTCCCGGATTCCGCAGCGGCCGCTGCATCGGCCGCTGCGCGGTTTCTCCGCTCCTCAACGCGGGAGAAGGTTTTCAGCAGCTTATCCTTTGTGACCGGCTTATCAATGTAGTCCAGCGCCCCCAGACGGAGTGCCTTCCGCGCGTACTCGAATTCCTGGTAGCCGCTGATGATGACGTAGGAGGTCGGATCCTCCGGGCCGAATGCATCCCGGCACCGCTCAATCAGGGACAGGCCGTCCAGATAGGGGATGCGGATGTCTGTGATCACGAGGTCCGGTTTTTCCGCCAGAATCACGCTCAGTGCTGTTTTCCCATCCATCGCGGTCCCGACGACACGGCAGGGCAGTTCCAGCCGTTCCATCAGGACCTGAAGCCCCTTGATGACTATGCTCTCATCGTCCACAATCACTGTCCGAATCATTGTATTCTCCCTGTTTCATTCCACTGTTTTCATTCCGTGCCCTGCGTTCGGCATGTTCTGCTTATCCGGTATTCTCTGTCCATCCGGCACAGCCTGCCCGCCCGGTGTATCCGGGTTCTGCCGCAGTGTCTTTTCCACCTGTTCCTTCGTGAGAACCGGAATTGTGATCACTGCCCGGGTTCCGCCCTCTTTGCGGGCAGAGAAAGCGATGCCATAGGATTCCCCATAAAACAGGCGGATTCGCTCGCGGATATTCCGGACGCCGTACCCGGCGTCCAGCGCCTTGGCGTCCTGGATGCCGATGCCATCGTCATCCACCGTGAAGGTCAGAATTCCGTTCTCTCTGCTTCCTGCAATCCAGATCGTCCCCGGTCCCGGCTTGGGCTCCAGCCCGTGGTACACCGAATTCTCGACCAACGGCTGCAGCAGGAAGGTGAGAAGATATTCGCCGTTCATCTCCTCCGGCACGCGGATGACCAGGGTATAGCGGTTTTCAAACCGGTAGTTCTGGATCTTCATATAGGCGCGGATGCGCCTCAGTTCGTCGCTGACCGGAATCAGCTCATCACCCTGATTCAGGCTGAGCTTGAAGTTTTCGGAGAGCGCCTGCACAAAATCCGCGATCTGGTCCTCGCCGCGGATCACAGCCATGAAATACAGCGTGTCCAGCGTATTGTAGAGATAATGGGGATTGATCTGTGTCTGCAGAAGCAGAAGCTGAGATTCGCGCTCCTGGATCCGGGCGCGCAGCAGGCGGCTCTCCAGCTCGATGTTGTTGTTAACCAGATCCTTGAACCGGTTGCCGATCCGCCCGACTTCACTGTCGTCAAACACCTCCCGGACTTCATACTTTCCGCCCGCGACCTCCTTCATGGTCTGTTCCAGCCGGCCGAGCGGCGCCGTGATGTGGCGGGAAATCAGGCTGGAGATCCAGACGCTGGCCAGGATCAGCGCGGAGGCGGTCAGGAATGCGGCAAGGCCGATCACCCGGCTCCGCCCGGCGAGTTCCCTGCGCGCAATCACATGGACAATGTTCCACTGCGTCAGAGGATTCGTAAACCCCGCCACGACGTAGTTTCCCTCCTTTTCCGGCATCTGCCCGGAGAGCTTGTCCTGGATTTCCGCCAGTGCATCCGCAGACGGTTCTTCCGCCGCATAGACGATCGATCCGCTATCGTCGAGAATGCAGTAATCGGAGGTTCCGTAACTGCCGGAGCGGGATGCGAACGCCGCAGCCAGGGAGGACGTCCGGATGTTGAAGACCACGTAGCCGAGCGGCGCGCGGTTGCGGATGCTGATCAGTTTTTTGGCCACCGAGAACACATCGTTCTTCCCGTCGTCAAACAGGACGTTGCCGCTGTAAAAGATCTCCTTTCCCTTCGCGGCATCGCAGTCGGCGATCCAGTCCATGGACAGAAGGTCTTGTGTCCCGTCGTAGTAAGGAATGACATATTTCTGATTATAGTCGTTCTGGGAGGTGAACAGGATGTTTCCCTCGGTATTGACCGCGAGAATGTCCCGGATTTCGGACCTGGAGAACAGGACGCGGTTGAGCTGCTTTGTCAGCGTCTGGTTGGACGAGGCCGGAAAACTGGTCCCCGCGCCGCCGCCGGAAAAAGCCGCCGTGAAGGTGCTGTTGGTGAGAAGGTTCCGCTCCTCATCCACATCGGACTGCAGGTTGATCGCCAAGATGTTACTGGCCACCTGCAGGCTGTCCGCATGGGCCTGCCGGTAATCGTCCTCAATCGTCCGCCGGGAGACCTGATAGAGCACCACGCCGAGGCTCAGCGTCACAGCAACGGTGACAAGAACCAGCGCCAGAAAAATCTGCTTGCTGATGGTCATTTTTTTCAGGTTCTGCACCCTTTTTCCGATCATTTCCCGTTTTCCTTCCCTCTCCCCTATCCCCTGTACACGATCATCGCCTTCTGCCGGAAGATTCCGGCATGCAGCCTGCCGTATTTGTCCCAGTGTCCGTGCCCGGCAGGCAATTTTCCGCGCCGGGTGCCGGCCAGGTTTCCCTTTACTCCGCCTTCCTCTGGCCGAGAATCTCTCTCATGGCGGAGAGCAGCAGGTCATTTTCTTCCGGCGTCCGGACCGCAATCCGAAACCAGCTCTCATCCAGTTCGTCGTAGTCCACACAGCTGCGGATCAGGATGCCCCGTTCCAGAAGCCGTTTCTTCCAGTCCTTCCGCCGCGACTGAAACAGAAGGAAACAGGTCTCGGAAGGAATGATCCGGCTGACGGCACCATCCAGTCCCCGCAGACCCACTGTCAGCCGTGCACGCTCCCTCCGGATCAGGGCGACGGAATCCGAAATATATTCCGCCGGAAGCTGCATACAGGCTTTCCCCGCCTCCTGCGCGGGGACAGACACACTCCACTCCGGAAGCTGCGCCGCAATCTTCGCCGCCAGGATGGAATCCGCACAGACACAGTACCCCAGCCGGACGCCGGGAATGCAATAGGTCTTTGTAAATGCGTTTAACACGATCAGGTTCGACCGGCTGCGGAAACTCTGCACATCCGCCAGGACCGATTCTTCCGGCCGGTCCGAGAGGGGAAGGAAGCATTCGTCCACAACGAGGATCCCGCCCCTCAGCCGCAGACTGTCCGCAGCGGCAAGCACCTGCGCCCGGGAGAACATGCTGCCGGCCGGATTGCCGGGGTTGGTCAGAAACACCAGATCCGGACGGACCTGTCTCAGCTCGGAGATCCATTCCTCCCCAGGGAGGAAGCGGTGATCCGCGTCGGTCGAGAGGTAGAAGCACTGTGCCATCGCTGCCTCGAGGGCCCGCTCATATCCCGAGAAGCAGGGAGAGAGCAGCAGGGCCCGGCGGGGCTGGACGGCCTGCACAATCGCCGTAATCAGCTCGGAAGCGCCGTTTCCCGCCACAACCTGTTTCGTTTCCACGCTGGCTCGTTCCGCCAGCATTCCCCGGAGTTCCCGGCACGCCGGATCGGGGTAATGAACGCACAGGTCCGCTGACCGGATGAGTGCCTGCCGCACCGGCTCCGCCAGTCCCATCGGATTCACATTGATAGAAAAATCCGCTCTCACGCGGCGGGTATAAATATCTCCTCCGTGCATTCCTGCCCTCCTCCGGATCCGCGATTCCTGTGCGCGGCATCTCATTCCATTCGCCCTGTTCACCGATATTCCAGCGTCTCTTTCTGTCAGCCGGTGTACCCGGCATTCTTCCGGTCAGCTGGTGGTTCCGATATCTCTTCCATTCCCCGGTGTACCCGCTGTCTCTTCCATTCCACGGTGTATCTGATATCTTTTCCGGTCAGCCGGAGTATCCGGATCATCTCCTGCCGCGGGCCCCGTACCTGTCTGCCTTTTTATACCATTTCTATGCACAATCCTATCACAGCACAGAGGGCAAAGAACAGCCCCTCCGTCAGAAACATCAGCCGTCCGGCACGGCGGATGTCCTCCTTCTCGATCTCCCGCCGGGCATCGCCGATCCATGGCTTTTTCACGGGTTTCCCGAAGTAGCTGGCCGGACCGGCCAGGCGGACACCGAGCGCCCCGGCCATGACCGCTTCCGTCTGCGCGGAATTCGGACTCCGATGCTTTCTGCGGTCCCTGCGCCAGATGCGAAACGCCTCCCGCGCGGAAAACTGTTTTCCGCCGACGGATGCCGCCGCAATCATGAACAGCGCGCTCAGCCGGGAAGGGATGAAGTTTGCCGCATCATCGGTCCGGGCAGGCACGCGGCCGAAATACAGGTAGGTGTCATTCTGATATCCGACCATGGAATCCATGGTATTGATGGCTTTGTAGACAAAACCTGCCACCGGTCCGCCCAGCGCGGTATACAGCATCGGCGCAATCACGCCGTCCGAGGTATTCTCCGCCACAGTCTCCACCGCTGCCCGGATCACGCCGGCCTCCGTCAGCGCGGCGGTATCGCGCCCGACAATCATGGACACGGCTTTCCGCCCGTCCTCCAGCGTACCGTCCCGCAGCGCTGTATCAACTTTTCCACTCTCGTCGTACAGGGACCGGGCTGCCAGAATCTGGCAGGTCATCACGGCCTCCGCCAGCATCCCCACCACGGGGGACAGATGATAGAACAGGGCCAGAATGGCGAGCACCACTGCACCGGTCCCGGCTGTCACCAGAAGCTCCATCAGCGCGCCGAGAAAAAGCTCCGCATTCTGCCGGTTTCCGGCGCGCTGCGCCGCCCTCCGGAAACGGACGTCCAAAAAGTGAATGCATTTCCCGATCGCCGCCACCGGATGCGGGATGCTGTGCGGATCCCCGATGCAAAGATCCAGCACAGTCCCCAGGATCAGTGCATACAGATGAAGCCTCATTGCTCTTTCTCCCGGCAATCTGCCGTATCCGAAAACAGACGGTCCAGCCGCACGGCCTCCCTGACCTGCATCCTGCCGTCTTTGCAGGTCAGGCGCAGCAGGAAGCCCTCGCCGTTCGGGATTTGAAAATCAAAGTAATCCCTGCCGGTCAGGAAAGAGAGCACTGACATGATCGTACCGCCGTGCACGACGAAGGCCGCGGTGATGCGGTCCGAAGCGGCCGTGTGTCTGGCATCGCCGTGTTCCGAAACATTCGCATATGGATCCGGTCCGTACGCTGAACGACCCCCGTATGCGGCAGACCTGTTCCCGGTAGCCCCTGCCCCTGCTGCCAGGATTTGCTCCGGATCATACAGGCAAGCGGCGGCACAGCCAAGGAAGGCCCGGTGACTTCTCTTTTCAAAGGCATCCCGGCTTTCCCCGCCTGGAAACGGCAGTGTCCCGCCGCTGTCGATCCACTGCTGATAAGCCGGATTACCGGACAGATCCTGTGCCGATTTTCCCTCAAAATCGCCGAAGTCTATTTCCCGGAGATCCTCCGCATACAGGATCTCCCTGCCCGGGAAGAGGATTTCCGCCGACTCCCTGCAGCGGCGCATCGGGCTGGCATAGACGCGGAAGGCGCCGGACAGCAGCCCAGCGGCCGAAAGGCGATCCCGGAGACTTGAAATCTGCGCCTGTCCTCCCTCTGAGAGAAGTTCATCGGTACGGCCGATGTACCGCCGTTTTTCATTGCCGCGGGTCTGTCCATGACGAATCAGAAGAAAAGACAGGCCGGACGGCGAATCCTGATTCCGGGGGGGCTGTGGCTGGAAATCCCGTTTCTGCAGATCCTGTGGCCGAAAATCCCGTTCCTGCCGGTTTTGTTCCTGACAATCGGTGATCCGGTAACGCGCGGCACGCAAACCACCGGTGCCGCGCTTCAACACCGTTGGGATCCCGCACTGCACGCGGGTGACGGCATCCGCTTCCGCAGCAAAATCTGCCGCGATTCGGCCGGCAGTCTCCCGCCATGCTCTTTCAAAGGGATCCATCGGTACAATCCCGCAGCCAATCTCATCCGTCAGAATCACTGCGCGGCCGGCCGGCTCGATCCTCTTGATCAGGTGACGCACCGCGTCCCGGATTTCCTCCGCCGATTTTCCGGCTCTCAGTTCATCCCGCACATAGAGGTCCAGATAGCGAAGGATCTGCGGCCGGCCGGTGCTGGCGGATGATTTCGATTTTTTCTTCTTTTTTAATAGAGAGTTCCAATTCCCGTTGTCCCGGATCTTCGCATTGGGATACTTCGCCAGCGCATATTCTGTCTTGCCCTGAAAACATCCGCCTGTCACAAGTTCCATACTGCTTTCTCCATTCTTTTCGGATCTTTCGCGCTTCCGCATTCTGCCATGGATGCATCCTGCCATGACTGCAATCTGTCCGGCGTCTTACCTCCGCCGTCTACACTGCCGCGGTGCCGCAGATTTTCCGGCTGAACCACATCGGATCTGAGAGCTATATTATATTGACATCCTCCCATGACTAAAGTCATGGGATTCCTTAGATTGAGGAATATCATC
>OMZJ01000153.1 GCA_900315495.1 uncultured Lachnospiraceae bacterium | reverse complement strand
TTTAAAAGAATTTTCAGGGATTGGTTATACTGTTCAATTATCAAGGATCGGTGCTGTCTGTCTCAGACAGCTCGTTAATGATATCACTCATCTGAAAGACTGTCAAGCACTTTTTCAAAAAGTTTTTATTTCTTTTTTCAAGTGTTTGTGAACGGCCTGATTTTCCTGTAATTACCGCATAACTTTCTCAGTAAGCGGTGATTCAATAATAAGTTCAGCCGTATTCCCAGCCGCGTTTCCGCCTCCGGAAATATCCTCCGTCTGAATGAACTCCAACCGCCCCGCAAAGCCGAAGCAGCTGCGCAGTAAAATAAAAAAACACCCTTCGAATCTGCCGTTCGAAAGGCGCTCACAAAACATATCGGATAATCTGGATCTTTACTTCGAAGAAATTACGAATTCATTGCAGGAGATTCACAGCATGACCAAATGCCTTTTCTCTATCGAGACAATAAAATCAAAAATCAGCTTCGTCTTCAAAATACCGCTTATCTTTTTTAAAGAAACGGAGAAAGAGGGATTTGAACCCTCGCACCGGGAAAAGCCGGTCTACACCCTTAGCAGGGGCGCCTCTTCAGCCTCTTGAGTATTTCTCCATTCGTTTAAAAACTTATGTTTCATAAGCAGATGTCATTATACCCTTCCGGGACACTTCTGTCAAATATTTTTTTTCTGATCTTTGTTTTTCCTTCAGGCCGGTCTATCCCGGGGATCTTCGCCGGCTTTTTCCTGCTTTTTCCGGCTTCGGCCAGAGTTTCCGAAGATGAACAATGGTTCACCGAAGATCCGGCTTCGGCTGTGATCACTCTAGTACGGTCAAAAGCGAAAAGCTATTCCCGGTTTCTTTCCTCGTGATCGGGTATTTCAGCCATCTCCTGCCGGCGTTTCCGCAGGATTTCCAGAAAGGCTTCGAACCGCGTGCGGATCTGGCCGTCCGGGCAGTTGCGCCGGTCGATGCCGTCGCCGTCCAGGACCAGCATGGGGACATCCAGCTCCCGCATAGCCTGCCGCATCAGTCCGACGCCCCCCGCGCTCTGCCGGCACCCCCAGGTACAAAACTGGACGACGCCATCCGGCCGGAGCGTGCGCACATACTGCTTCACGGCCTCCGTCTTCCGGGTGAAATCGCCGTTGTAGATGTTGCAGATCATCTTGCGCGCCAACGCCTCCAGCGGATGATCCGCATCCATCGGCTCGATGTAATCCAGATCAAAATCCCCGCCCGCGATGGTCACTTCCCGGCCGAAATTCAGATATTCCTTCAGGGACGGCACCATGTACGGCTCGATGTGCAGCCAGAACAGCCGCAGCTCATCGGAGAGGGGATACTGGTCGATCTCCTCATCCATCATCCGGCAGTACTGCTCCACCCATTCGGTGCCGATGTTCAGATGGGTTGCCAAAAGCTGGAAGACAATCAGCGTCAGGGTATTGGGAAAGCTGTGCGTCATCCGCTTTTTCTGGTAGGAAAGGAAATGTTCCTTTGACCGGTTTTCCCGCCGGATCGTCTCCCGGAGCTCTTCCGGGTCCAGTTTCCGCCCGGTTTTCTCCTCCAGAAGCGCAATCAGCTCCCGAAGCTGCGCCACCACGTACCCCTCCGCTTCTGCGGAATACTCAGCGGGAATGTCCAGGACAAAGCATGGCGTGCCCCTCGTCCTTTCGATATGGCGGAAGGTATTGATATTGCCGTCGCAGACCATGGATGTGGTAACGGACAGCAGGGCATCCGGGGCAATCCCGGAATCCAGAGCACCGATGAAATTTCTGTGATAGGAGCAGAGCGTGCTGGACAGCCCCTCCGCCTCCGCCGCGTCGATCAGCGTATCTTCCAGCCAGAAGCCGGAGAGATAGGACGACAGGTTCTCCATGCTGACACAGGTCAGTCCGAAGCACTGCATGATCTCCACCGGCGCGAAAATGTTTGTCCACACCAGCCGCTCCGGGTGATCCAGCGCATCCGCGACCAGGGTAATTCCCTTTTCATTCAAAAAGCGGTATGCCGCAGGGAGCCTCCGGTCGGCCAGATGCCGGCAGCGGAATCCCTCCAGATGCAGGCCGGTGCGGATCAATTTTCCGGCCCGTGCCGAATTTTTCCAGATCTCTCTGCGGACCATATCCCCGTATGTCTTCGCAATGTTCATCGATCTCATCCTCATACGGCGGTGTCCGTCTTCTGCTGCAGAAGCCAGGAAAATCCCTTCGCGATCCGCAGATCCGGGCTGTTGAAATGACCGCCCTCGTTCCACTCCATCTGAAAGTGCGCAACTGCCGGATTATGGGCAAAGGCCTCCGCCTGCCGTCTGGTCTCCTCCCCGACGCTTTTCATCTTCACATTCCGCGTCTTCTCTTCCCGGATGCCGAGACTCATATAAATGCTGCTTCCCTCCGGGACCGCCCTGGACGCCGCATACTCCCTCCATCCCGGATACCAGAGCGATCCGGAGACGCTGGCTGCGCCCGCAAAAAGCCCGGATTCCAGAAAAGCCCACAGGGAAAACAGCCCCGCCAGGGAATAACCGCCGATGTAAAACGATACCGGGTTTTCGCTGTCCCTGTCCTGCGCCAGACGTGGCATCAGATCCCGCCGGATCCACGACAGCGTCTCCGCTCCCTCCCCTGCAAAGAGAATCCGGCCGAACGCCGGATCTGCCTTCCAGGGGGACAGCGAGCGGTCCCAGTCAGAGACCGGGCAAGCGACGATCTGCCAGTCAGTGCCGCACTGCTCTGTGACCAGGCGGTCCACCGTTTTCCGGGCGTCCTTCTCATCTTCCCCGGTAAACCAGAGAAGTATTCTGTCCGCCTTTGAATAACCAGACCGGAGACAGATTCTGTCTCCGGCCTGTATTGTTTCTCTCCACTCAGACATCTGTGTCTGCGGTTCCTTTCTCTTCTGACCCTGAAACGCCGAGACTTTTCCCCGTCCGGCCCCGGTCCGCCAGAATCTCTCTTGATCCGGCTTCCGAAATCCACTTTTTTCAGCCCCGGGCTGCCAGAACAATTTCTCTTCCAGCCGGCCCGTCAGAGCCTGTTTCGGGATTGTCCCTGCGCGATGACAGACTCAGGCGGAAACGACATTTTTCGGGTCCGGATTTCCGGCCACGAATGCCTTTGCATTGTCCAGCGTCGTGCGGCTGATCGCCTCCAGGGCCTCCTCGGTGAGGAACGCCTGATGCGACGTCACAATCACGTTCGGGAAGGACAGAAGCCGGGAAACGATAGAAGACTGCAGAATATCATCCTCCCGGTTTTCAAAGACATTCTGGGTCTCCTCCTCGTACACGTCGAGACCGACGCCGAAGAATTTGTCCGCCCGGATTCCGCGGATCAGATCCTCCGTATCGATCAGGGCGCCTCTGGAGGTGTTGACCAGCACCGGGTGCTTTTTGATCTTGGAGATCGTGTAATTGTTGATCATGTGATAATTATCGCTGGTGAGCGGGCAGTGAAGCGAGATGAGATCGCTCTCCGCCAGCAGCGTATCCATGCTCACATATTCGACAAAATCCAGATTTTTATTCGGGTACATATCATGGGCAATGACCCGCATGCCGAAGCCGCGGCAGATATTGCACATCGCGGTGCCGATCTTTCCGGTGCCGACAATGCCCGCCGTCTTGTGATAGAAATTCATTCCGGTCAGGCCGGTCAGAGAGAAATTGTTCTCCCGGACCTTGATGTAGGCCTTGTGAATCTTGCGGTTGACCGCCAGGGCGAGGGCCATGGCATGCTCCGCCACCGCCTGCGGTGAATATCCGGGCACGCGCAGCACCGTGATGCCGGCCGCCTTCGCCGCATCCAGATCCACGTTGTTGTATCCGGCACATCTCATCAGGATCAGCGGAATCTTTTCCTTTCCAAGCGCCTCCACAACCGGCGCGCTCAGATCCGAACTGACAAACGCGCAGATGGCGTCATATCCCTGCGCCAGGACAGCGGTCTGCACCGACAGATCCGTGTCCAGATAATCAATTTGAATCTCCGGGTATTCGGAAAGTATCGAATCAAAGGAATCCCGGTCATACTTTTTGGTATCATAAAACAGAATTCTCATGTTTGGTTCTCCTTTCTGCGCGGGCAGCAGTCATCTGCTCCCCGCAGCCCAGTATACCAGATCGTTAATTTTTTATCAATATCTTTTCTGTCGGCATTTTTCCTCTTTACGCGCCTGTTTTTCAGTTATTCCGCATCCTCGTCCGATTCGTCTTCCGAATCCTCCACCGATGACTCCGCCTGCTCCACCGCGTCGGACAGGTTGTCGTCCGGCGATTCCTCCGCCGAGGTGATGGAGCTGACGCGCACGCCCTCTTCCTTCGCGATATGGATCAGTTTGACGCCGGAGGCATTCCGGGAGAGCAGCGAGATGGAACTCTCGCGGATCCGGATGACAATTCCCTGATTGGTGACGATCATCAGCTCGCAGTCCGGCTCCACGGTCAGGACTCCGACCAGGTTTCCGCTCTTGGCATTCACCCGGAAACAGCGGATCCCCTTGCCGCCCCGGTGCTGCACGGAGAATTCACTCATGCGCGTCTGTTTTCCGATGCCGTATTCCGAGACAAACAGGAGCCTGCCGTCCGGCACCTCCAGCTGCATTCCGACAACCTCGTCGTCCCCCTGCAGGTCGATGCCCTTTACCCCCATGGAAGCTCTGCCGGTGGGACGGATGTCCGACTCCGCAAAGCAGATGCTCTGGCCGAAGCGGGTGATCAGGAAGATTCTCCGCTTCCCGTCGGTCACCCACACGCTCACGACCTCGTCGCCCTCGCGCAGGCTGATCGCCGTCAGGCCCTTCTTCCGCAGGTTGTCAAACTCCGTCAGATTGGTCCGCTTGACCATGCCCTGTCTGGTGGCGAGGAACAGATATCCCTCCCGCATGTTCTCATTGGGCAGAATCGACGTGACCTTCTCCCCGCCCTGCAGCGGAATCAGGTTGACCAGCGCGGTTCCGCGGGAATTCCGTCCGGACTCCGGGATCTCATAGGCCTTCAGACGGTAGACGCGGCCCATGTTGGTGAAGAGCATCACATCATTCCGGTTGTTGATCGTGAGGATGTCGCGCACATAGTCATCGTCCAGCGTCTGCATGCCGCGGATTCCCCTGCCGCCGCGGCCCTGTGCCTTGAACGTGTCGCCGGACATTCTCTTGATGTAGCCGAGATTTGTGAGGGTGATCACGGATTCGTTGTTCTCGATCAGATCCTCGTCCGTGATCTCTTCCTCATCCTTCTCGATGCGGGTCCTGCGGTCATCGCCGTATTTGTCGGCGACCGCCTGCAGCTCGTCTCTCACCACGCAGAGCAGCTTATTCTTGTCAGCGAGGATGGCCTCGAATTCCGCAATCTTCGCCTCCAGGTCTTTTAACTCTGCCTCCAGCCGCTCCCGTTCCAGACCGGTCAGCGCGCGCAGACGCATGTCCACGATGGCCTGCGCCTGTACGTCGTCGATGGCAAGGGCCGCGATCAGGCCCGCCTTGGCGGCATTGACATTTTCGGACGTCCGGATGATGCGGACTACCAGGTCGATCTGGTCAATGGCGGCCAGAAGTCCCTGCAGGATGTGGGCCCGCTCCTTCGCCTTGTTGAGATCATACCGGGTGCGCCGGGTGACGACCTCCTCCTGGAACGTGATGTAATTGGTCAGCATCTGCGGGAGCGTCAGGATCTTCGGCTGCCCGTTCACCAGCGCCAGCATGATCACGCTGAAGGTGGTCTGCATCTCGGTGTGGCGCATCAGCTGGTTCAGAATCACATTGGGATTGACGTCTCTGCGCAGCTCAATGGAAATCCGCATGCCCTCTCGGCTGGACTGGTCCGCCAGATCCGTGATGCCGTCGACCTTCTTTTCCTTGACGAGGTTTGCGATGTTTTCGACCAGCTTTGCCTTGTTCACGCCGAAGGGAATCTCCGTGACCACGATCCGGTGCTTGCCGTTTGCCATCGGCTCGATGTTGGTGACAGAGCGCACCAGAATTCTGCCGCGGCCGGTGCGGTAGGCCTCCTCAATGCCGCCTCGGCCGATGATCATGGCGCCGGTCGGAAAATCCGGTCCCTGGATCACCTGCATGATCTCCTCGATGGAGGTATCCCGGTCATTTTCGACGCGGTTGTTGATCATCTTCACGATCGCGCCGACAACCTCCCGCATGTTGTGTGGCGGAATGTTGGTCGCCATACCGACGGCAATTCCGTTGGATCCGTTGCAAAGCAGGTTCGGATACCGGGTGGGGAGCACCTTCGGCTCTTTCTCCGTCTCATCAAAGTTCGGCTGAAAATCCACCGTGTCCTTGTTGATGTCGGCGAGCATCTGCATGGCGATATGGGAGAGCCTGGCCTCGGTATACCTCATGGCGGCGGCGCCGTCGCCGTCCTCCGATCCGAAGTTTCCGTGACCGTCCACCAGAGGATACCGGGTGGACCACTCCTGCGCCATATTGACGAGGGCTCCGTAGATCGAGCTGTCGCCATGGGGGTGATATTTGCCCATGGTATCGCCCACAATACGCGCACATTTTCTGTGCGGCTTGTCCGGCCCGTTGTTCAGCTCGATCATCGAGTACAGGATACGGCGCTGAACCGGCTTCAGGCCGTCTCTCACGTCCGGGAGCGCGCGGGACGAGATGACGCTCATCGCGTAATCGATGTAATCCTGCTCCATCGTCTTTTTGAGATCGACTTCCTGGACCTTGTCAAATATGGTGTCGTCCATCATTGTTCCTTTCTCTGTATTCCATCGTGATTTTCCGCTCCGACATCCGGTCTTTTCAGACATCAGGCGTCGTCTCTGACGTCAGGAGTTTTCTCTGACGTCAGGAATCTTCTCAGACATCAGGAATCTTCTCAGACGTCAAGATTCTTCACGTTTTTCGCATGCTCCTCAATGAATGCTCTCCGGGGCGCGACCTGGTCTCCCATCAGCGTACTGAACACGCCGTCGATGTCCGTCGCGTAAGAATCGTCAAAATTCACCTTGAGAAGGACCCGTCGCGCGGGATCCATTGTCGTCTCCCACAGCTGCTCGGCATCCATCTCGCCCAGTCCCTTGTACCGCTGCACCTTGTTGTTCTGGTCACGGCCCACCTTCGCAATGATTGCGGCCAGCTCCTCATCCGAGTAAGCGTACCATACCTGCCTGTTTTTTTCCAGTTTGTACAGCGGCGGGTGTGCCAGGTACACGTATCCCTGGCGGATCAGTTCCGGCATGAACCGGTAGATGAAGGTCAGAAGGAGCGTTGCGATGTGCGCACCGTCCACATCCGCATCGGTCATGATGATGATCTTGTGGTAGCGGAGCTTCGTGATGTCAAAATCGTCGTTGATGCCGGTGCCGAACGCTGTGATCATCGAGCGGATCTCGGCATTCGCGTAGATGCGCTCCAGACGCGCCTTTTCGACATTGAGAATTTTTCCGCGCAGGGGAAGGATCGCCTGCGTTGCCCGGCTTCTCGCCTTTTTGGCGGAACCGCCGGCGGAGTCTCCCTCGACCAGGAAGATCTCGCAGTTCTCGGGATTCTTGTCCGAGCAGTCTGACAGCTTCCCGGGAAGGGAAAGCCCGTCCAGCGCCGTCTTTCTTCTCGTCAGGTCCCGGGCGCGGCGTGCGGCCTCCCGGGCCCGCGCCGCGTTGATCGACTTGTCGCAGATGATCTTCGCCACAGCCGGATTCTGCTCCAGATAGTAGGTCAGCTGCTCCGAGACCACCGCGGCCACCGCGGTCTTGGCGTCGCTGTTTCCCAGCTTTGCCTTGGTCTGCCCTTCAAACTGGGGGTCCTCCATCTTGATGGAGATCACCGCCGTGAGGCCCTCCCGGATGTCCTCGCCCGTCAGCGCCTCGTCGCTGTCCTTGAGGAGCTTGTTGGCCCTGGCATACTTGTTGAAGGTGTCGGTCAGCGCCGACTTGAAGCCGGTCAGATGGGTGCCGCCCTCCGGCGTGTTGACGTTGTTGACAAAGGAATAAATGTTCTCGTTGTAGTAGTCATTGTGCTGCATGGCCACTTCCACGAGAATGCCGTTCTTCGTCCCCTCGAAATACAGGATGTCGTCGTAGAGCGGCTGCTTGGACTGATTCAGATATTTGACAAACTCGCGGATTCCGCCCTCGTAGTGGAAAACCTCCTGATGCGGCTTCTCATCCCGCTCGTCGGTCAGGGTAATGCGCAGCCCCTTGGTCAGGAACGCAGTCTCCCGCATCTGCTCCTTCAGGATCCCGTAGTCAAAGACCAGGGTCTCGAAGATTTCGCCGTCCGGCTTGAACGTCACCCGGGTCCCGTGCTTCGCCGGATCGCACTCCCCCGCCACCTCCAGGTGGCAGACGGGCTTTCCTCTCTCATACCGCTGCCGGTAGATCTTTCCCTCATGGGCAATCTCCACCTCCAGCCATTCGGACAGCGCGTTGACGACCGAGGCGCCGACGCCGTGCAGGCCGCCGGAGACCTT
>OMZJ01000154.1 GCA_900315495.1 uncultured Lachnospiraceae bacterium | reverse complement strand
GACGCTCTTGTCATCCGCATTGTCCGGCGAAACTGTCGCCGTCAGCTGCTGGGCAGTCCAGTCGGTAAAGGTCAATGCTGCCTGATCCAGTGCGACACCGGTTACCGGGATGGATGCCTCTTCGGTGGTCATCTGCTGCACGGGCTGTTCTGACGCATCAAAGAAATGAACCTGATAGGTGACGTCCCCGTATGTCCCGTCACTCCTGCCAAGGTTGCTGATGGTAACCGTATAGGTTCCGGAAAAGCCGGAAGAAAACGTTCCGGAAGCCGGACGGAACAAAAGCGTATCCGTCAGGCCGGAAGTTCCCTGCAGAACCATCAGGCAGGGGGATGCCGTGGTATTTGCCTCCGCACTGTCTGTCACCGCGGTGGTTGGATCAATCGTTACCGTACTACCCTCATGATCGATTGATACTGTGACGCCGCTCAGCGAATCCAGATTGAAATCACTGCTGTTGAAGGTAACCGTCCACGGATCATCCACCGTAAAGAGCTGGGTCGGCATATTTCCAGCTGCCGGCCAGGTGATTGCTTCCGACGAATCCGCTGACCCGTTCTGCGCCGTCACAAGAAGTGCAGAACTGCCGTTATAACCGAATCCGACATCAGAAAGAGCCGGATTCAGAATGGTCAGGCGGTCTCCCATGGTATCCAGACTTGTGGAATCGGACATCATGGCGATGAGTGCATCTGACAAATCCGATACACCCGATGCGGTTCTGGCATTCGCCAGCACCTGCGAGGCCTGCGTGTAAAAGTCCGTGTCCATATCTGCCGGCTGTGTACTGCCGCCATCCGGGGAAACCAGTGCAAACAGCGCTCCCTTCTGCGCCGCCGCAGAAAGGTCACTGTTTTCCGTAACAGAGGACAGTCCGGCGGCTGTGCGAATCAGATTCAGCATATCCAGACCATTCTGAACAAACGACCCGTTCAGGGAGCCCTCGGCATAAGGGCTGACAGTCGACGGTTCTGCCGCAAAGACTGCACTGTACGTTGTTCTGTTCTGCCACTGCGCACTGAGATCTTCCTCCGAGGCAGAAGCTGGCGTGTTCAGAACTGCCGCAGTTGTCTCCGCCGCTTCTGCTTTATACAAGGCCCAGGGAAGGTAGCTGGCAACGCCGGTTGCTGCAAGCTGTGCTGCTGTGCACACTGCAACCAGAATCACCCCTGCACGTTTACTTCTCATCATTCATCCTCCTCCTGTCTGTTCGGGGCTGTCACCTCCGAAACTTTTTCATTCTCATGGATTTCCTCTGTAAAAAGTATAGCATGCGGTCCTGAGTAATTCTCTTTCAAATTTCTTACAGAAGTGCAGATATGGCAAAACAAAAAAACACCATCTGACCTGCCTGTGGTAAGCCAGATGGTGTCCCTGCAAATCTCATTTTCTCCATACGGATCAAAAAAATCAGGAAAATAGCTTCCTTCTTCATCCGCGCTGAGAAGCTGCAAAGTCTGATGAAAGGTCAGACGATCTCCTGATCACGAAATCAGTCAAGAGAATAATCCTTATAATAGTGCTCGCTCTTCTCAAAGAGGAACTTTTCCGGGAGCGTGACATGGAAATCCTTCGCCAGTGCACGGAACTCGTCCGGTGTAATTGTCTGACGCTTTCTATCAGTCATAGAGAGGACCTTGACAAGGATCTCGGCAGATTTTTCCACCGTGTGCATCAGGCCGAACGTCTCATCAAAATCCGCACCGGAGCAGAACATCCCATGATGCGCCCAGATCGCGACGTTATACTGCTCCATCAGCTTGCTCGTCGCAACGGCGATATCGCGGCCGCCCGGGACCATCCAGTCGACAACGCCGACGCCCTCCGGGAAGACCACCGGGCATTCCGTCGCCATCTCCCACAGCTCACGCGTAAAGATTTCGTCCTTCAGCGGAAGCACGAATGTGAGCGCAATGGTGTTGGTGGTATGTGCGTGGTAAATAACGCGGTGTCTGTTCGCGGTCACTCTCTTCTTGACTTCATGGTTCATCAGATGGCTGGGAAGTTCGGACGTAGGACGTCCACCCTCGACAAGTCCCCAGCGGATGCGGTAGTTCTCTCCCTTGTCATCCAGCTCAACCACGCAGGTATTCGCGGCCGGGTCCAGGATGACATTGCGCATGTATTTGCCGGAACCAGTCACCATGAAATACTCTCCGGCCAGACCAGGCACACTGGTGCCGATGGGCTGCCATGCGCCATCCTCATTCAGATCGTCCTGAATGGAAGCCGCCTCCTCCGGCGTCAGGCGGTAGGAAAGATTGCCGCCGTTCCTCTCATGCCAGCCCTGACGGAAGCCGTCATCACAGCACTTGATAAATCCCTTTGCAAACTTCGTGTCCAGAACCTTCATCCACGTCTCCTCCCAGATGCTTACATTTTGCCCACGTGCACAGAGTATACCGGAATCACCCGTTAACGCTCCAGCTGCAGGTATCAACAGCAGCCTGTATGTAGCCGCTGAATTTGTATGCATTCCTATACGTCCTGCCGGACGGCATTCGAAAAAGCCAGTGAACCTCCATGGCGACTGACGGCCGGGTCCATGTACTGTTCTTATTTATCATACTGCATCCCACGCAATGGGTCAAGTAGCAATCGTTGTTTTTCACGACAATGTTGTTGGATTTTGTCTCCTCTTGACTGCATCTATGTTGTTTTTCCTGTCTTTCTTCGGTTTCCCCCTTGTTTGCTCAGTACAAGCGAAAAAAACTGCCGTCCTGCAGAGAAACACAGCAGCTCCGACAAATAACTGGAAAAATACCAGTTCCCTGCATAAATTGACATCCTCCCATGACTAAAGTCATGGGATTCCTTAGATTGAGGAATATCATC
>OMZJ01000158.1 GCA_900315495.1 uncultured Lachnospiraceae bacterium | reverse complement strand
TATAACATCAAAGAGAGGCTATAGGGCTCTCACACCTATGCCAGAAGCCTCAAAAAACATCATGAGATTTTCCCACCCGGCAGAGAGCTGGGAACAGGGCGTACCGCTCGGAAACGGCAGGCTTGGCGCCATGCTTCTCGGAGATCCCTCGCGGGAACACATCTGGCTCAATGAGGATACCCTGTGGTCCGGGTATCCCACAGACTACAACGACCCGGAGGTTTATTCCCATCTGGCGATGGTCCGAGAACTGCTCCTGCATCACGAATATGAGAAGGCAGACGACATCATCAATCACCACATGGTCGGCATCTGGAATGAGAGCTACCTGCCGATGGCGGACCTTGTGATCGAATCCGAACAGGACGCGGAGGATTCGGGTTATGACGGCAGGCTGGACATCAGCCGCGGCGTCTGGGAAATGACTTATGACCAGGGCGGCACGGTGTATCACCGGAAATCGTTCTGCTCGTACCCGGATCAGGTTTTTGCCTGGGAGGAGAGCGCAGAGGGCGGCAGCATCAAAGAGCGCCGCATCTTTCTGACCTCTCAGATTCGAAGCCATGTCAGCGCGCAGGGCAACACCATCCGGCTGGAAGGAGTATGTCCTGCCGTGGTGGAGCCGAGCTACTACCCCTGTGAGGATCCCATCCGTTACGATGAGACGAAGGATACCATTCATTTCGGCGTGCAGCTGGAGACCGAAACGGACGGAACGGTCACGGTGATCCGGGACGCCTCCGGAAACGAAGGGCTTCTGGTGGATCATGCCTCCCGGATCCGGATCCTTGTGACCAGTGCCAACAGCTTCATCGATTACAGGACCGCACCGAAGGCGGCATACTGGCCCAGAATTCAGGATACACTCCGGAGGGCAGCGCAGGTTGGATTCGATGCGCTTCTGGAGCGCCATGAGAAGGATTTTACCGCCCTGTTTGACCGCGTGGTGCTGGATCTCGGGCATTCCGGCCTGGAAAATCTTCCGATGGAGGAGAGGCAGGAGCGCTTTGCGGCGGGAGAGAGCGATCCGGAGCTGATTGCCACGGCATTTCAGTTCGGAAGATACCTTACCATTTGCGCCTCCCGTCCCGGATCCCAGCCGCCGAACCTGCAAGGCATCTGGAACAATGCATTGCGGGCGCCCTGGAGCTCTAATGATACCGTCAATCTCAACCTGCAGATGAATTACTGGCCGACGGAGGTATGCAATCTTTCGGAATGCACCGATCCGCTCACCCAGTTCATGCAGGAGATCAGTCAGGCCGGTGCGGAGACCGCACGCATCAACTACCACTGCCGCGGCTGGGTGGCGCATCACAACATTGACCTGTGGAGAAAGACGACCGCGGTGGGTTCGAGAAACAAAGAAGTCAATGTTCTTCCCTGGTCCTTCTGGGTGATGTCCGGCGGCTGGCTCTGCAGGCACCTGTGGGAGCATTACTGCTATACGCTGGATGAGGACTATCTCCGGGACAAGGCATACCCTGTCATGAAGGGGGCGGCCGAGTTCTATCTCGACTGGCTGATCGAACGAAACGGCGAGTACATCACGGTTCCCTCCTCCTCCCCGGAAAATTCCTTTGTCGTAAATGGCGAAAAGCACGGCATGACGTATTCCAGCACCATGGACAACACGATCCTGCGCGAGCTGTTTACGGAGTGCCTCCATGCCTCTGCCGTGCTGGGAGAGACAGACGCCGCATTCGAAGAAAAGCTGAAGAGCGTGCTGCCCAAACTGCCGCCTCTCAAGGTCGGAAAATATGGGCAGCTGCAGGAGTGGTACGAGGATCTGCCGGAGTATGAGCCGCATCACCGGCACCTGTCCCATCTCTACGGACTGTACCCTTCCGATCAGATCAGTGTGGAGGATACACCGGAACTGATCCCTGCCTGCAGGGTGACGCTTGCGCGCAGAGGACCCGGGAGCGTTGCATGGAGCCGCGCCTGGAAAATCGCAATCTCTGCCAGGCTCAAGGACGGAAATCAGGCGCTCCATGAGGTGAAGCAGTTCCTGCAGCCCTCGGACTCCAATGAGATCTCCTATGACAACGGCGGAATCTACAGCAACCTGTTCTGCTCCCCCCATGCAGGTGGACGGGAACTTCGGATTCTCCGCGGGCGTCGCGGAGATGCTGGTCCAGAGCCATAACGGCCGGGTTCAGCTCCTCCCTGCACTGCCGGATGAGTGGAAAAACGGGTATGTAAAAGGCCTTCGGATCCGCGGCAACCGGGAAGTGGAGATGAAATGGGAGAACGGCCGCATTGTGTACGCATCCATCACAGAATGCCCGAAGGGGTGACGAAGGGGTGATCGGACAGGTGCCTTTCCGCGGGTAAAACAGCCCGGTTTCGGAGCAGCACCGGGATTCCGAAAACTTGTACAGGATTCTTTCCAGAATCCTGTCAGGACTCAATCGGAATGTCCCGGTGCTCCACGGACGTGGAGAAGACGATCTGCGTCTGCGTCTTTCCGAACCGCTGCAGCTCATTGATAAAATGGTCCAGCTGCTGTGTGGTCTGGAAAAACACTTCGATCAGCATGGAATAGGCCCCGGTCACGCAGTTGCATTCGATGACGTTGGGAATTGACTGGATGAAGGGATAGAATTCCTTCTTCTGCGCCGGCGCCACTTCCAGATTGATGAACGCCTTGATATTGTATCCGAACAGAAACGAGTTGATGTGGGCGTGGTAGCCGCTGATAATGCCGGCCTTTTCCAGCTTTTCAATTCGGTTGGCAACCGCCGGCGAAGAGAGAAATACTTTTTTGGCGATATCCTTGATCGGTGTCCGTGCATTTTTCTGCAGCGTCATCAGAATTTGCCGATCGATGGAATCCAGCTTTACGGCCATGGCATATCCTCCTGAATTCGAATGATAAAATCCGAATCATGCACATTCGAATGATGCACATCTGAATCAGATAAATGATATCTTTGAAGTATTGTGATATCTCTGAAGTATTGTGATATCTCTGAAATATTCCTGTAGAATCCCAAATTTCAGCTCTTAGAAAATTCTAAAACTGAGTCTTTGCAGATACCTGCCGGGCTCATTTCATTTTTCCTGGCTTGCTGCATCCCGTTCAGTTCAGCCAATATCTTACCACTTAAATATTTAAAGTAAAACGGCAAAAATATAAAAATAATAAATTGGAGACTCCGAAAAATAAAATAATTCCACATATTCGACTTAAATTATTTACAAAAGGCGAATCCGGGACTATCTTTTCCGTAAGCTTCTGAAGCGACAGGAAAGTGCAGGAAGCCCGGGGCCGACAGCGTTGTAGAAATGAATGGAAGGTCCTCGGGCAGCCTGCAGAAGCCGGGAGATACGTAAGCGGCAGACACCGTGCCTGCCGTCTTGTGAGAGCAAAAGGAGGAGCCAGGATGAAGACAAGACTTGAATCGGATTCAATCGGAACCAGAGAAGTGCCGGGCGATGCGTATTACGGCGTACAGTCCCTGCGCGCTCGGGAAAACTTTTCCATTACCGGTCATCCCATGAATCAGGAATTTCTCCGAAATCTGGCTCAGGTCAAGAAAGCGGCGGCCATCACGAACCGGAATGCGGGCGTTCTGGACAGCAGACGGGCGGAAGCGATCATCAAGGCCTGCGAAGAGGTCATGGAGGGCGATTTTGAAAAGGAATTCATCGTTGACGCCATTCAGGGCGGCGCGGGAACCAGTGCCAACATGAACATGAACGAGGTTGTCGCCAACCGCGCAAACGAGCTGCTGGGCGGAAAACCCGGCGATTACAGCCTGGTTCATCCGAACGATCATGTCAACATGGCCCAGTCCACCAACGATGTGATTCCGACTGCCGGCAAGATGACCGTGCTGACCCTCCTGAAGCCTCTGCTGGAGGAGCTGGGAAGACTCCAGGAGGAGCTTTCCGCCAAGGCCGTTGAATTCCGAGATGTCATCAAAATGGGCCGCACGCAGCTGCAGGATGCCGTCCCCATGATGCTGGGACAGAGCTTCCAGGCCTATGCGGATATGGTGGCGCGGGACCGCAAAAGAATCGAGCAGTGCAGAAAGGAAATGACCTTCGTCAATCTCGGCGGCACGGCGATCGGCTCTGCCATCAATACGACGGATTATTATCTCCACAACGTGGTTCCCTGCCTGGCAAAGATCTCCGGCCTTCCGCTTCGCCAGTC
>OMZJ01000161.1 GCA_900315495.1 uncultured Lachnospiraceae bacterium | reverse complement strand
TTACGCTGAAGTAATCCGGACCCCGGAACCAGAACGAAAGAAGAGCCCCCGCGAAAGCAGGGGCTCTTCTTTTTTCGGCGCAGGAGTTTCTCGACGGGCTGTGCCGCAAAACCGGCAATGCCGTATCTGCGATTTCAGTCAACCCGAAAAGATGACGGCAGATACAAATTTCCAAAAACATACAAAAAAACCGCGCGGACAACCGCGCGGTCTACCGTCGGGGCGACAGGATTTGAACTTGCGACCTCATGAACCCCATTCATGCGCGCTACCAAGCTGCGCTACGCCCCGTGACAGAGCTATTATATCAACACCGCGGAAAAATGTAAAGAATATTCTCAAAAAAAACGGGCCGGCCTGTACCGGCCTGCCCCGCCCGAAAAGATTTCTTCTGACGCCACTTGACACCTTGACAGCGGTGTGCTAGCATGACAGTTGCACTATCATGGAATTTTGTGCCTTTCTTGCGTTTTCCTGAGCAAAAACAGCACTTTTCCGCCCCTCCGGGGAGTCCCCCCGGGAGGATTCCGGAGCGCTTCTTCGGATGCCTCTGTCTCGTTCTCCTAATTCTATACCACATCGGGGAGAAGGATGCAACAACATTCCGCAGACCGCTTTCCGGACAGAGTGCGCAAGACAAGTTTCTACTTTCCCCGGAGCAGTAAGGGGACCCCCTCGCCGATCAGCGAGTCAGCAAAGCTGCACTGCAACTACTTTTCTATCAAAATACAGGGGTGAACATCATATGGATAAAAACAGGATTCGAGCAGTCAAATCCGGCCGGACATTCCGCATGAGCTTTTCGAGACACAAGGACGTTCTGCCCATGCCAAACCTGATTGCCATTCAGAAGGATTCCTACGAGTGGTTCCTGAGCGAAGGCCTAAGGGAAGTCTTTGACGATCTCTCCCCGATTGTCGATTACAGCGGCAACCTGGAACTGAGATTCGGCAAATTCCGACTTTGCCCGGAAGAGATGAAGCCTACGGTCAACACGATCGAAAAGTGCAAGGAACGCGACGCTACTTATGCAGCTCCGATGCGCGTGGCAGTTCAGCTCTACAACAAGGAGACGGAGAACATCAAGGAGCACGAGATCTACATGGGAGATCTGCCCGTGATGACCGACACCGGATCCTTCGTGATCAATGGCGCAGAGCGCGTCATCGTCAGCCAGCTGGTCCGTTCCCCCGGCGTGTATTTTACGATTGACCATGATAAAACCGGCAAGGAGCTGTTCTCCTCCCAGGTCATCCCGATTCACGGCGCATGGCTCGAGTATGAGACGGACTCCAACGACGTGTTCTATGTCCGTGTCGACCGCACCCGCAAGGTCCCGGTGACCGTGCTGATGCGCGCACTGGGTCTGGGCACCAATGAGGAAATCATCAGCTTCTTCGGCGATGAGCCGAAGCTGCGCGCGACCATCCAGAAGGATACGTCCGACAGCTATGCGACCGGCCTGATCGAACTGATGAAAAAGATCCGCCCGGGCGAACTCATGTCCACCGAGAGCGCGGCAAGCCTGCTGGACGGCATGCTGTTTGATCCCAGACGCTATGATCTGGCGCGGGTCGGACGCTACAAGTACAACAAGAAGCTGCACTTCAGGCACCGCATCACGGGCCATGTCCTGGCAGAGGACGTGGTGGATGAGAATACCGGCGAGATTCTTGCGGAAGCGGGCATGACCGTCACCAGAGAGATGGCGGATACCATCCAGAATGCCGGCGTCCACGATGTCACTCTCGACGTGAACGGGCACAATGTCAAGGTCGTCTCCAACATGATGGTGGACGCTTCCGCATGGCTGCCCTTCGATCCGTCAGAGGCCGGCATCGGTGAGATGGTCTATTATCCGGAGCTGCAGCGCATTCTCGACCTCAATCTGGATGAAGAATCCCTCAAAAAGACGCTGCGCGAGAACCTGCATACGCTGATCCCAAAGCACATCCTCAAGGAGGACATTTTTGCCTCCATGAACTATCTTCTCCACCTGGAGTACGGCATCGGCAACTCGGATGACATCGACCATCTGGGCAACCGCCGTATCCGTTCGGTCGGAGAGCTTCTGCAGAATCAGTACCGCATCGGTCTCTCCCGCATGGAGAGAGTCGTGCGGGAACGCATGAACACCATGGACCAGAACGAGGCGACACCGCAGGCGCTGATCAACATCAAGCCGGTGACGGCCGCGGTCAAGGAGTTCTTCGGAAGTTCCCAGCTGTCCCAGTTCATGGACCAGAACAACCCGCTGTCCGAGCTGACGCACAAGCGCAGACTCTCCGCACTGGGTCCGGGCGGCCTCTCCAGAGAGCGCGCCGGATTCGAGGTCCGCGACGTTCACTATACACACTACGGCCGTATGTGCCCCATCGAGACACCTGAAGGCCCGAACATCGGCCTGATCAACTCGCTGGCAAGCTATGCAAAGGTCAACAAGTACGGCTTCATCGAGGCACCGTACCGCCTGGTCGACAAGTCGGATCCGAAGAATCCGGTCGTCACGGACAACGTCCGGTATATGACGGCCGACGAGGAGGACGACTACATCGTCGCGCAGGCAAACGAGCCGCTGGATGATGAGGGGCATTTTGTCAACCGCATGGTTTCCGGCCGTTTCCGCGATGAGACTGCTTCCTTCGAGCGCAGCACCATCGACCTGATGGATGTCTCGCCGCGGATGGTCTTCTCGGTTGCGACGTCCATGGTCCCGTTCCTGCAGAACGATGACGCAAACCGTGCACTGATGGGTTCCAACATGCAGCGTCAGGCCGTTCCGCTGATGATCACCGAAGGCGCGGTGGTCGGCACCGCCATGGAAGACAAGGCGGCGTATGACTCCGGCGTCTGCGTGGTGGCAAAGCACGACGGCATTGTGGAGCGCTCCGCTTCCAACGAGATTATCGTGCGCTGCGATGACGGAACGGTTGATACCTACCATCTGATCAAGTTTGAGAGAAGCAACCAGTCCAACTGCTACAACCAGCGCCCCATCGTCTTCAAGAACGACCGCGTAACGGCCGGCGAGGTGATTGCCGACGGTCCGTCCACGAAGGACGGGGAGATCGCCCTCGGCAAGAACCCGCTGATCGGATTCATGACGTGGGAAGGATACAACTACGAGGACGCGGTCCTGCTGTCCGAGCGCATGGTCCGGGACGATGTCTTCACGTCCATTCACATTGAGGAGTACTCCTGTGAGGCCCGCGAGACCAAGCTGGGACCGGAGGAAATCACCCGCGATGTCCCGTCGGTCGGCGAGGACGCGCTGAAGGACCTCAATGAGAACGGAATCATCCGCGTCGGCGCGGAAGTGCGCGCGGGAGACATCCTGGTCGGCAAAGTGACGCCGAAGGGCGAAACCGAACTTACCGCGGAGGAGAAGCTTCTCCGCGCAATCTTCGGCGAGAAGGCCAGAGAGGTTCGGGATACCTCCCTCAAGGTTCCGCACGGCGCCTACGGCATTGTGGTGGACACCAAGGTCTTTGACCGTTCGGACAGCGACGAGCTGTCTCCGGGCGTCACCAAGGTGGTCCGCATCTACATCGCACAGAAGAGAAAGATCTCCGTCGGTGACAAGATGGCTGGCCGCCACGGCAACAAGGGTGTCGTTTCCCGCGTCCTGCCCGTGGAGGATATGCCGTTCCTGCCCAACGGCAGACCGCTGGATATCGTTCTGAACCCCCTGGGCGTGCCGTCCCGTATGAACATCGGGCAGGTCCTGGAGATTCACCTGAGCCTTGCGGCCGCGGTTCTGGGCATCAAGGTTTCCACGCCGGCGTTTGACGGCGCCACCGAGCAGGATATCGGCGATATGCTCGAGATGGCGAACGATTACGCCAACATGGAGTGGGAAGACTTCGAGGCAAAATATAAGGACAATGTCAACGATGACCTGATGAAGTATCTCGGGGAGCATCTGGAGCACCGCGCGCTGTGGAAAGGCGTGCCGATTACCCGCGAGGGCAAGGTATGGCTCCGCGACGGACGCTCGGGCGAGCTGTTCGACAACCCGGTTACCATCGGCCACATGCATTATATCAAGCTGCACCATCTGGTCGACGACAAGATTCACGCGCGTTCCACCGGCCCCTACTCGCTGGTAACCCAGCAGCCGCTGGGCGGCAAGGCGCAGTTCGGCGGACAGCGCTTCGGCGAGATGGAAGTCTGGGCCCTCGAGGCGTACGGCGCGGCATACACGCTGCAGGAAATTCTCACAGTCAAGTCCGACGATGTGACCGGCCGTGTGAAGACCTACGAGGCCATCAGCAAGGGAGAAAACCTTCCGGTTCCGGGGATCCCCGAATCCTTCAAGGTCATGCTCAAGGAGCTGCAGGCACTGGCCCTTGATGTCAGAGTACTGCGCGAGGACGGTTCCGAGGTGGAGATCCACGAGGATCTCGACGACGGTTCCGGCGAGTACTCCGGACAGGATGAGGATTACGGCCGCAGATACTCGAACAGTGAGCTGGCAAATTCCGGCTATACCCAGCAGGAAGTCGGCTCGGAGGGCTTTGTGGATGTGAATCCGGACCAGCAGGCGGACAACGGCGGATCCGAGATGGATGCGGAGGGACCGCAGTCTCCGGACGAGGATCCCAGCTTCCTGAACAGCCTGAGCCGGGGTGCGGATCCGGACGACGTGATCTCTTCCGAGAATGACACGCTGGATGACAGCCTGGACGATTCGTCCCTGATGGACGGAGATCCCGATGCCCCGGTGGGCGCGGATGATTCCTATTCCGATTCCGACGACGAACAGTAAACCTGGCGGACACCTTACAGTCCCGCGGGAGGCACTGCACCTTCCGCGGGCGGCAGAGAAAGGGAGAATAGAATGCCTGAACCATATACCGATAACAGTTCTCAGTCTTTCAGCGCAATCCGCATCGGTCTGGCCTCCCCGGAGAAGATCCTCGAGTGGTCTCACGGCAAGGTTACCAAGGCGGAGACCATCAATTACCGAACGCTGAAGCCGGAACCGGACGGACTGTTCTGCGAGCGCATTTTCGGACCGAGCAAGGACTGGGAGTGCCACTGCGGAAAATATAAGAAGATCCGCTACAAGAATATCGTCTGCGACCGCTGCGGTGTTGAGGTCACGAAGGCGATTGTCCGCCGTGAGCGCATGGGCCATATCCAACTCGCCGCGCCGGTGTCCCACATCTGGTACTTCAAGGGAATCCCGAGCCGGATGGGGCTGATTCTGGATGTGTCTCCGAGGGACCTGGACCGCATCCTCTATTTTGCGGCATACATTGTCACCGATCCGGGCACCAGCGGCCTGGCGTACAAGCGCGTGCTGTCCGACAACGAGTACCGGCAGTACAAGTCGGACCCGGCCACCGCGGATTTCAAGGCTGCGATGGGCGCCGAGGCGATCCTGAAGCTTCTGAAGGATGTGGACCTCGTGAAGGAGTCCGAGGCACTCCGCGCCGAGCTGAAGGATGCGGGCGGCCAGAAGCGTGCCCGCCTGATCAAGCGGCTGGAGGTCGTGGAAGCATTCCTTCACTCCGGCAACAAGCCTGAGTGGATGATCCTCACCGTGATCCCGGTCATCCCGCCGGATCTGCGCCCGATGGTCCAGCTGGACGGCGGCCGTTTTGCCACCTCCGATCTGAACGATCTGTACCGCAGAATCATCAACCGCAACAACCGCCTTCAGCGCCTTCTGGATCTCGGCGCGCCCGAAATCATCGTGCGCAATGAGAAAAGAATGCTGCAGGAAGCGGTGGACGCACTGATCGACAACGGCCGCAGAGGCCGTGCCGTCACAGGCCCCGGCAACCGGGCTCTGAAGTCCCTGTCCGACATGCTAAAGGGCAAGCAGGGCCGCTTCCGCCAGAACCTGCTGGGAAAGAGAGTCGACTACTCCGGCCGCTCCGTTATCGTCAACGGACCGGAGCTGAAGATCTATCAGTGCGGTCTGCCGAAGGAGATGGCCATCGAGCTGTTCAAGCCCTTCGTCATGAAGGAGCTGGTAGAGCGCGGGTTTGCCGATAACATCAAGAGTGCAAAGAAAAAAGTCGACCGGATGGAGGACGAGGTCTGGGATGTCCTGGAGGACGTCATCCACGAGCATCCGGTGATGCTTAACCGCGCACCGACACTGCACCGCCTGGGCATTCAGGCCTTCGAGCCGATCCTGGTGGAAGGCAAGGCCATCAAGCTTCATCCGCTGGTCTGCACCGCCTTCAACGCGGACTTCGACGGCGACCAGATGGCAGTGCACCTTCCGCTCTCGGTGGAGGCACAGTCCGAGTGCCGCTTCATGCTCCTGTCCCCGAATAACCTGCTGAAGCCTTCCGACGGAGGCCCGGTGGCAGTTCCGTCGCAGGATATGGTCCTCGGTATCTATTATCTGACCCAGGACCGTCCGGGTGCAAAGGGCGAGGGCAGTTTCTACAAGGACATGAACGAGGCAATCCTCGCCTACGAGAACGGTTACATCAAGCTGCAGTCCCGCATCTTTGTCCGCCGCACGGCGGTCGGGCCGGATGGCAGAGAGGTGTCCGGCGTGATTTCCACGACGCTGGGGCGTCTGATCTTCAATGAGAACATTCCGCAGGACCTGGGCTATGTGGACCGCTCCGATCCGGCCAATGCGCTGAAGCTGGAGATTGACTTCCACGTCGGCAAGTCGGGCCTGAAGAAGATCCTGACGAAGGTCATCAACACCCACGGTGCGACGAAGACCGCCGAGGTTCTGGATGCGATCAAGGCCATGGGCTATCACTATTCCACCCGGGCTGCCATGACCGTTTCCATCTCCGACATGACCGTGCCGAAGACCAAGCAGACAATTCTGGAGAAAGCCCAGAAGACGGTTGACCAGATTGCTTCTCATTATAAGAGAGGATGGATCACCAACGAGGAGCGGTACAATCAGGTCATTCGTACCTGGGAGGCCGCGGATAACGAGCTGACCCATGACCTTCTGAGCGGCCTGGACAAATACAACAACATCTACATGATGGCAGATTCCGGTGCCCGCGGTTCCGACAAGCAGATCAAGCAGCTGGCCGGCATGCGCGGACTGATGGCAAACACCACCGGTAAGGCAATCGAGCTGCCGATCAAGTCCAATTTCCGTGAAGGACTGGATGTTCTGGAGTACTTCATCTCCGCACATGGAGCCAGAAAGGGACTTTCCGACACGGCTCTGCGTACCGCCGATTCCGGTTACCTGACGAGACGTCTGGTGGATGTCTCCCAGGAGCTGATCATCCGCGAGCTGGACTGCAACGCGGACGGGAAGAAGGGCATTCCGTACATGGAGGTCAGCACCCTCATGAACGGCAAGGAAGTCATCGAGAGCCTGCAGGAGAGAATTACCGGCCGGTTTATCGCGGAAACCATCACGGATCCGGATACCGGTGAGGTGATCATCAAAGAGGACACCATGGTGACGCCGAAGCGCGCCGAGAAGATCATGAAGACGCTGGACAAGCTGGGGCGCACCACGGTGAAGATCCGCACGATCCTGTCCTGCCGCAGCAAGCTCGGCATCTGCGCAAAGTGCTACGGATCCAACATGGCAACCGGTCAGCAGGTGCAGGTCGGCGAGGCGGTCGGTATCATCGCGGCACAGTCCATCGGTGAGCCCGGTACCCAGCTGACCATGAGAACCTTCCACACCGGCGGCGTGGCCGGCGGCGATATCACACAGGGTCTTCCGCGTGTCGAGGAACTTTTCGAGGCCAGAAAGCCCAAGGGCGTTGCGATTGTCACCGAGATCTCCGGTATTGCCGAGATCCACGAGGACAAGAAGCACAAGAGAGAGGTCACGGTCACGGATCCGGAGACCGGCAACAGCGAGACCTATATGATTCCGTGGGATGCGCGCCTGAAGCCGGTGGACGGCGTGATGATGAAGGCAGGCGATCCGATCACCGAGGGCTCCATCAATCCGCACGACATTCTCCGCATCAACGGCGTGCGCGCGGTGCAGGACTACATGATCAGTGAAGTGCAGCGCGTGTACCGGATGCAGGGCGTTGACATCAATGACCGCCACATCGAGGTCATTGTCCGTCAGATGATGAAGAAGATCCGCATCGAGGATGCCGGCGACAGCGACCTTCTGGTCGGCACCACGATGGACAAGCTCGAGTTTGACGAGATCTGCGACAAGCTGCGGGAGGAGGGCAAGAATCCTCCGACCGGCAAGCAGACAATGCTCGGTATCACGAAGGCGACGCTGGCGACGAACTCCTTCCTGGCGGCAGCCTCCTTCCAGGAGACCACCAGAGCTCTGACCGATGCGGCCATCAACGGCCGGGTCGATCCGCTGATGGGCATCAAGGAGAACGTCATCATCGGCAAGCTGATTCCGGCCGGCACCGGCATGGCCCGGTACCGCGACCTGAAGATCAACACTTCGGCCGCACCGGAGGAGATCACCATCGGCGATGACGCCGACAGCGTGATCGCGGAGGATGCGGATCCGGCGGAGACTTCGTCGGATATGTCCGTTGAAGGCACAGGCGAAGTACCGTCGGATACCGCGGACACCCCTGCGGGTTCGGGCGATACGATCATCGGAGACTAAAGCTTCCGGCGGTTTCTGCCGCCGGGGCCTGGCGGGCCGATGAAAGTCAGTCACAAATCGGACCGCAGACCTGCAGATGAGACCTGCAGATTTTGAGCCTGGACTGCAGCAAGTTCCGGTATCAATACAGAAGAAACCCGCTCCTTTGGGAGCGGGTTTCGCTGTTCTCATAAACCGCCCAGGAATGCGGATCTGTGCACCAGGCGGAGTTGACATCCGCGAACCCCGGTAATATAATAATTCCGCATGCGCCCGAATGCCGTCAGGCACAGCCGCCGGCCGCGTGCTGCATCCCGCACAGGAAGAACCTGTGCTGCGTAATTGTTTCAGGAGGTGACAAAGAATGCCTACATTTAATCAGCTGGTAAGAAAGGGCAGAGACACATTTGAGAAGAAGTCCACTGCTCCGGCTCTCCAGAAGGGTTATAACTCCCTGCAGAAAAAGCAGATCAATCTGTCTTCCCCGCAGAAGAGAGGTGTCTGCACCGCAGTGAAGACCGCTACCCCGAAGAAGCCGAACTCCGCACTTCGTAAGATCGCCAGAGTCCGTCTCAGCAACGGCATTGAGGTGACGAGCTACATCCCGGGCGAGGGACACAACCTGCAGGAGCACAGCGTCGTGCTGATCCGCGGCGGCCGTGTCAAGGACCTTCCGGGTACCAGATATCACATCGTCAGAGGAACGCTCGATACTGCCGGTGTCGCAAACCGCCGTCAGGCGCGCTCCAAGTACGGCGCGAAGAGACCGAAGCCCGCAAAGAAGTGATCTGAGGGATCACGCGGGGCTGAAAACCCTTTGCAAAGCGTTTTCAAGGAAATACGTAACTCATAGAATCAGATTCATGTTGGCATTCGAACACCCCTGAAGTCGGCTGCTGAAAGGGCGGGGCGTGCCCCGGGAAACAAGAACCAGCGCGAACACAGCTTTTGTGAGTACCGATGATATAACTGCCAGAGAGGACACAAACGGTTCTTTCCGGCGATGGTTAAGGAGGGAAGTAACGTGCCACGTAAAGGACATACCCAGAAAAGAGATGTGCTTGCCGATCCGGTATACGGAAATAAGGTTGTGACAAAGCTGATCAACAACATTATGGTCGACGGCAAGAGAGGAACTGCACAGAAGATCGTTTACGGCGCATTTGCACAGGTTGAGGAGAAGTCCGGCAAGCCTGCGAATGACGTCTTCATGGCGGCAATGGACAATATCATGCCGGTTCTCGAAGTCAAGGCAAAGAGACTGGGCGGCGCAACCTACCAGATCCCGATCGAGGTCAAGCCGGACAGAAGACAGGCTCTGGCGCTTCGCTGGCTGACCGAGTTTTCCCGCAAGAGAGGCGAGAAGACGATGATTGACAAGCTTGCGGGCGAAATCCTGGACGCGTCGAACAACACCGGCGCGGCTGTCAAGAGAAAAGAAGAGATGCACAGAATGGCGGATGCAAACAAGGCGTTTGCGCATTACCGCTTCTGATTCCTTTGTAAGGAGGAACAAACTTGGCTGGAAGAGAATATCCACTGGAGAGAACCAGAAATATTGGAATTATGGCTCACATCGATGCCGGCAAGACGACATTGACCGAGCGTATTCTGTATTATACTGGAGTGAACTATAAGATCGGTGATACGCACGACGGTACGGCCACCATGGACTGGATGGAGCAGGAGAAGGAGAGAGGTATCACCATCACATCTGCTGCAACCACCTGCCACTGGACCCCGCAGAAGTACGGAAAGAGAATTCCGGGCGCACAGGAGTACCGTATCAATATCATTGATACTCCCGGACACGTTGACTTCACTGTGGAAGTTGAGCGGTCACTCCGCGTTCTGGACGGCGCCGTCGGCGTTTTCAGCGCCAAGGGAGGCGTCGAGCCTCAGTCCGAGAATGTCTGGCGCCAGGCGGATAAGTACAATGTTCCGCGTATGGCTTTCATCAACAAGATGGATGTCATCGGAGCGGATTTCTACGGCTCGGTAGAGCAGATCAGGACCAGACTGGGCAAGAACCCGATCATCATGGACATCCCGATCGGCAAGGAAGATGAATTCAAGGGAATCATCGACCTGTTCGAGATGAAGGCATACTATTATGAGAATGCCAAGGGCGATGAGGTGGACGTCGAGGAGATTCCGGCAGACATGCAGGAAGAGGCCGAGACGCAGCGCGAGCAGATGATCGAGCAGATCTGCGAGCTGGACGAGAACCTGACCGACAAGTACCTGGAGGATCCGGAATCCGTCACCGAGGAGGAGCTGCGCGCAGCACTCCGCAAGGGCACGGTCGAGGGCACTGCCATCCCGGTTGTCTGCGGAAGCGCATACAAGAACAAGGGTGTGCAGAAGGTTCTGGACGCGGTTGTCGACTTCATGCCGGCACCGACCGATATCCCGCCGGTCGAGGGCACGGATCTCGACGGCAACCCGGTGACCCGTGAGAGCTCGGACGAAGGGCCGTTTGCGGCACTGGCGTTCAAGATTATGTCCGATCCGTTTGTCGGAAAGCTTGCCTATTTCCGCGTTTATTCCGGTACGCTGAACACCGGCTCTTATGTTCTGAATTCTACCAAGAATAAGAAAGAGAGAGTCAGCCGCATTCTGCAGATGCACGCGAACAAGAGAATGGATCTGGAGAAGGTCTATTCCGGAGATATCGCAGCGGCTGTTGGATTCAAATACACCACCACCGGTGACACGATCTGCGATGAGCAGCATCCGGTTATCCTGGAGTCCATGGAATTCCCGGAGCCGGTTATCGAGCTGGCCATCGAGCCGAAGACCAAGGCCGGACAGGGCAAGCTGGGCGAGGCACTCGCAAAGCTGGCCGAGGAAGACCCGACCTTCCGTCAGCATACCGATCAGGAGACCGGCCAGACCATCATCGCCGGCATGGGCGAGCTGCATCTGGAGATCATTGTCGACCGTCTGCTGCGTGAATTCCACGTGGAGGCAAATGTCGGCGCTCCGCAGGTCGCTTACAAGGAGACCCTTGCGGGTCCGGTCGACATCGACAGCAAGTACGTCAAGCAGTCCGGAGGCCGCGGCCAGTACGGACACGCAAAGGTGCACTTTACCCCGCTGGATTACAACAATCCGGAGGAGACCTTCCAGTTTGTCTCTTCCGTTGTCGGCGGTGCAATCCCGAAGGAGTACATCCCGGCGGTCGGAGAAGGTATCGAAGAGGCAACGCATTCGGGCCTGCTCGGTGGCTATCCGCTGATCGGTGTCAAGGCGGATGTCTACGACGGATCCTATCACGAAGTCGACTCCAACGAGAACGCCTTCCACATTGCCGGATCCCTGGCAATGAAGGATGCCGAGAGAAAGGCAGGAGAGATCCTGCTTGAGCCGATCATGAAGGTTGAGGTCACCATGCCCGAGGAGTACATGGGCGATATCATCGGCGACATGAACTCCAGACGCGGACGTGTCACCGGCATGGAGGACATCGGCGGCGGCAAGATGGTCACCGGTTTCGTTCCGCTGGCCGAGATGTTCGGCTATGCGACGGATCTCCGTTCCCGGACTCAGGGACGCGGCAACTACTCCATGTTCTTTGAGAAGTATGAGCCGGTTCCCAAGAACCTGATCGACAAGATCCTCGGCAAGAAGGAAGACTGACGCGCGGATCTGTGAGCACAGTCCCAGAACAAGCGAAAAATCCCCGCCCGGATTCCGGGCGGGAGAATTTCAAACCGTTAGACGGTTTATAAAAAAGTCTTGAAAACCGGCATTTTATGCTGTATACTTGATACAGTTGTCGGCCTATGCCAAGACAATTATGGCCCCGTTTGAAGGGAGCTATTATTCCTAAGGAGGATAGTAAAATGGCAAAAGAGCATTTTGACCGGTCCAAGCCCCATGTAAATATCGGCACGATCGGCCATGTTGACCACGGCAAGACCACTCTTACCGCTGCAATCACCCTTGTCCTTTCCAAGAGACTTGGCGGCCACGATAAGGCTGTCGCATTCGATCAGATCGATAAGGCTCCGGAAGAGAGAGCAAGAGGAATCACAATCAACACCGCGCACGTCGAGTATGAGACCAAGAAGAGACATTACGCTCATGTTGACTGCCCCGGACATGCTGACTATGTCAAGAACATGATCACCGGCGCAGCACAGATGGACGGCGCTATCCTCGTTGTCGCAGCGACCGATGGTGTCATGGCACAGACCAGAGAGCACGTTCTTCTTGCACGTCAGGTCGGTGTTCCTTACATCGTTGTGTTCCTGAACAAGTGCGATATGGTCGATGACGATGAGCTGCTCGAGCTTGTCGAGATGGAGGTCCGTGACCTTCTGAACGAGTACGGATTCCCGGGCGATGATACCCCGATCATCCGCGGTTCCGCTCTGAAGGCTCTTGAGGATCCGGACGGCCCGTGGGGCGACAAGATCATGGAGCTGATGGATGCGGTTGATTCCTACATCCCGGATCCGGTTCGTGATAACGACAAGCCGTTCCTGATGCCGGTTGAGGATGTCTTCACCATCTCCGGACGTGGTACCGTTGCAACGGGCCGTGTCGAGAGAGGAACCCTCAAGCTCAACGATTCCGTCGAGATCGTCGGTATTTCCGATGATACCAGAACGGTTGTCGTTACCGGTATTGAGATGTTCAGAAAGACTCTTGATTTCGCAGAAGCCGGTGATAACATCGGTGCACTGCTCCGTGGTGTTGCCCGTGATGAGATCGAGAGAGGCCAGTGCCTCTGCAAGCCTGGTACCGTGAAGTGCCATCACAAGTTCACGGCGCAGGTTTACGTCCTGACCAAGGATGAAGGCGGCCGTCATACCCCGTTCTTCAATGATTATAGACCGCAGTTCTACTTCAGAACCACCGATGTCACCGGCGTGATCAAGCTTCCGGAAGGCACTGAGATGTGCATGCCGGGCGATAACGTCGAGATGACGATCGAGCTGATTCACCCGGTCGCAATGGAAGAGGGACTTCGTTTCGCTATCCGTGAGGGTGGCCACACCGTTGGTTCCGGTTCCGTTGTCAAGATTATCGAGTAATTCGTCCTTTTTTGCCCCGGGCTTCGGCCCGGGGCTTTTTTTGCGTCACGATCGAAGACACGGTTCGTTCGTTCCGCGGCAGTATCATCTTTGGCCGTTCCGGCACATCGCGGGGAAGTCCTTCGGACTTGCTGCCATATCGCTGCAATCGAATGAAGGCGGGCGAAAATCTCTGCAGGACCGCACGCATGCTGGACTTGCCATTGCAGGATGTGTTAGAATTTCAGCAGTTTCACATACGGAAGGCATGCCGAAAACTTGGACTTTCGGAAACCGGGGAACCATGATCCGGCATGCCACAGACACCGGTGATGCCGGTACGGATCAGGAGGCACATTGCATGGAACACTGGGTTAGAGAACGGTTCTGCCCGTCCCTTCCGCTCAATGCGGACGGAAGCAGGGCAACCGCATCCAGAGAGCATATCGAGATTTCAAAGAAGGCAGCGGAAGAGGGAACGGTCCTTCTGAAGAATGAGGGCGGGCTGCTTCCGCTTCCCGCGGGCGCGAGAGTGGCGCTCTTCGGCAAGGCAACCGTCGACTTTGTCAAGGGCGGCGGCGGAAGCGGCGACGTGACGGTCCCCTATGTCCGCAATCTGGTGGACGGGTTCCGTCAGATCGGAGACCGGGTTCATGTTTTCCCCGACACCATTCCCTTCTACGAGACGGCGGTGAAGCAGCAGTACGCAGAAGGGTTCCTGCCGGGGATGACGAAGGAACCGGAGATTCCGGCGGACCTTCTGCAGAAGGCAGCCGCCTATACGGACACGGCGATTTTCTCCCTGTCCCGCTTCTCCGGTGAGGGTTGGGACCGGCGCAGCCCGGAAGACGTGGGAAAGAAGCACAGCAATACGGATGAGCGGCTTCTGAAGATGAGCGACGCCGTGTTTGAACGCGGCGACTTCTATCTGTCTGACGCGGAGGAGCGAGCGCTGACAGCGGTGGAGAAGACATTCCCGAAGGTCATCGTGGTGCTGAACATTGGTGGAATCATTGCGGCTGCGCGCTTTGCCGAGGACCCCGGGATTCAGGCGGTTCTGCTGCCCTGGCAGGGCGGCATGGAGGGCGGTCTGGCCGAGGCGGAGGTGCTCTCCGGCCTTGCCGAGCCCTCCGGCCGTCTGGCAGACACCTTCATGCGGGATCTCTCCGATGTGCCGTCCACCAAGGACTTCCTGAAGTCCGAGGATGTTCTGGACTACAGCGAGGACATCTATGTCGGCTACCGGTACTTTGAGACCATCCCCGGGGCAAAGGACAAGGTGGTTTATCCCTTCGGCTACGGCCTGTCCTATACCACGTTTGACATTTCATCCCGGAAGATTGAGGTCGCAGACGGGGAGGTCCGGGTGCAGGCCGTGGTCACGAACACCGGAAGTACCTTCGGCCGTGAGACCGTGCAGGTATACGTGGGCGCACCGCAGGGAAAGCTGGGAAAACCGGCCCGCGTTCTGGCAGGATACCGGAAGACCAGACGGCTGGCGCCGGGGGAGAGCGAAACGGTACAGATCGCGTTCCCGGTCCGCGTCTTCGCGTCCTACGACGATCTGGGGAAGGTGCGCCGCTCCGCCTGGGTGCTGGAGCAGGGCGATTACCATTTCTATGTCGGCACGGATGTGCGCCGGGCAGAGGAGACGGGGACGCCGTGGCACCTGGATCAGGATCTGGTCGTGGAGCAGCTGACGGAAAAGCTGGCACCGGCACAGCTCCCCGCGCGGATGCGCGCCGACGGCTCCATGGAAAAACTTCCGCAGCGTGAGGCGGGAAAAATCGATGACAGCGCGCTGAATCTGTCCGGTCCGGCCTGGGAAGACGGAATGGCACCCGCGGTGCGGGAGGCCCGCCGGTATCCCCTGTGGAAGGAATCGGCACAGCCGGTTCTGGCGGATGTGGCGGACGGAAAAGTGACACTGGATCAGTTTATCGCCAGCCTGTCCGAGGAGGATCTGGCATGGCTTCTCTGCGGGCAGCCCAACACCGGTGTGGCCAATACCTTCGGCTACGGGAACAATGCGGTGCGCGGCATTCCCAACGTGATGACGGCGGACGGGCCTGCGGGTCTTCGCGTCCAGCCGGAAACCGGCGTCCGGACCACGGCCTTCCCGTGTGCAACGCTCTTAGCCTGCACCTGGGACCCTGAGATCACAGAGCAGGTCGGCGCGGCCGGCGCGGCTGAGGTGAAGGAGAACAACATCGGCTGCTGGCTGACCCCGGCGATGAACATCCACAGAAATCCGCTCTGCGGGCGCAACTTTGAGTATTACTCCGAGGATCCGCTGCTGGCCGGGAAACAGGCAGCCGGGATGGTCCGGGGCATCCAGAGCCAGCGCATCGCGGCAACGCCCAAGCACTTTGCCTGCAACAGTAAGGAGACCAACCGCCGGGACGTCGATTCCCGCGTTTCGGAGCGCGCCGCGCGGGAAGTCTACCTGCGCCAGTTTGAAATTGTGGTCAGGGAGGCACACCCGTGGTCGCTGATGTCCTCCTACAACGTGGTCAACGGGCGGAGAGCTTCCGAAAACCGCGATCTTCTGACCGGAATCCTGCGCGACGAGTGGGGCTTTGACGGCATGGTCACCACCGACTGGTGGAACAAGGCCGAGCAGTACCTTGAGGTGCTTGCCGGCAATGACGTCAAGATGGGCTGCGGCTTCCCGGAGCGCCTTCTGGCGGCGCTGAAGCAGGGGCTTCTCACCCGGGCGGATCTGGAGCGCAGCGCAAAGCGCGTGCTGGGCCTGATCCTCCGGCTGGAATAAGCAGAAGGCAGGTGCCGGTCAGAATTCTTTCGGGAGGTGTATCGGACGGAGATGGTTTTTCAGAGATTTCGGAAAGAGAAGGCGGATCAGCGCTGGAAAGACCGCGGGTGGAAGCCGGCGATCCGCTCCAGCATCTGCACCGGGGAGAAGACCGCAGGCTTCCGGGATCCCGCAACCGGCGCCTTTGAGGATGTCTGCCTGATCCGCTCGGAGGAGGATCTGGCGGAATTCCGCAAAAGATACGGTGTGGAGGGCGAGATTGAGACCTTCTACTGAGAATGCCTGTGACGGGATGAGAACATCCGGTGCGGCGGACGCCGGCCGGGACTGGGCGATGGACGGCGCCGTGAACACAGGCTCGGTCGGTCAGATCTCCGGCATCGGGGAGAACGCTCCCCGGAATGGAGCGTGCGGACAGGAGGCAGTGCAGGCTGCGGGGGAGGTCCGGATGAAACCGATTGCGCGGATTCACACGGATTTTCCGGAGAAATTCGGCATCCCCAGGCAGGGACTCCTGCGGGATCTGGAATCGCGGATCGTCTTTGAGCCGGCGTACCGCACCGAACAGGCCGTCCGTGGCATCGAGGGGTTTTCCCATCTGTGGCTTCTGTGGGAATTCTCCGAGAACAGGGACCACCCCTGGTCGCCGATGGTCAAGCCTCCGAGACTCGGCGGAAACCGCCGGATTGGTGTTTTTGCGACGCGCGCGCCGTTCCGCCCGAACCCGATCGGCCTGACGGCAGTCCGGCTGGTGCGGGTGGATCTCTCATCGGCGCAGGCACCGGTGCTGATTGTCGCGGGGGCAGATTTGATGGACGGGACGCCGATCCTGGATATCAAGCCCTATCTGCCCTATGCGGACAGTATCCCGGATGCCGCGGGCGGCTTTGCGGAGCCGCTGGTGGAAAAACACCTTGTGGTGGAGTTTCCGGCGGAATGGCTCGAAAAGTTTCCGGCGGACAAGCGGGAGGCCGCGAAGGAGATCCTCCGGGAAGATCCGCGGCCTGCCTACCAGAGCGACCCGTCCCGGGTGTACGGTGTGGCGTTCGCGGGGATGGATATTCATTTCACTGTGCGGGACGGCGTGCTGACGGTCCGGGATGTGGTGCCCTATCACCGGCATCCGGGACATAAAACACCGCCGGACCGAAATTGAAGGAGGGAAGGATGGAGAAAAAATCATTGGCAGCGGCGCTGTCATCGACGGATTACCCGGGGCGCGGCATCGTCATCGGCCGGACTGCGGACGGCAGACATGCGGCGGCCGCATACTTTATCATGGGGCGCAGTGAGAACAGCCGCAACCGGATCTTTGTCCCGGTCGGCCGGGGAATCCGCACCCAGGCCTATGATCCTGCAAAGCTGGTGGATCCCAGCCTGATCATCTACGCGCCGGTCCGGGTTCTGAACAACATGACCATTGTGACCAACGGAGACCAGACCGATACCATCTATGAGGGGCTGCGGCAGGGAAAGACCATGGAGCAGGCGCTGCGCACGCGGGAATTCGAGCCGGATGCGCCGAATTACACGCCGCGCATTTCCGGCCTGATCATGCGGCAGGACGGGGACTTTACGTTCATGATGTCCATTTTAAAGAGCGATGACGGCCGCGGGGATGCGTGCGTCCGCCAGACCTTTGCCTATGAGAATGTCCTGCCGGGGACGGCCCGGTTCATCCACACCTATCAGGGGAACGGCAGTCCGCTGCCTTCGTTTGCGGGGGAGCCGGAGTACACGGATCTTCCGGGGGCAGACCCGGCGGAGACCGCGGATCTGATCTGGAAGAATCTCAACGAGGAAAACCGGGTGTCCCTGTTTGTCCGGTACATCGATCTGGAGAGCGGAGACACCGAGGACCGGATCATCAACAAGAACGTGTGAGAAGAACGGCTGCCGCGCGCGGCCGGAGCCGAAGGAGAGAGTACAGATGAATGAAATTCAGCTGAAATACGGGTGCAATCCCAATCAGAAACCTTCCCGCATCTACATGGAAGACGGGAGCGATCTCCCGGTGACGGTGATTTCGGGCCGTCCGGGCTACATCAATTTCCTGGACGCGCTGAACGGCTGGCAGCTGGTCAGCGAGCTGAAGCGGGCGACCGGATACCCCGCGGCGGCTTCCTTCAAGCATGTCTCCCCGGCAGGTGCGGCCATCGGTCTGCCGCTCTCGCAGACCCTGGCGGATATCTACTGGATCAAGCATCCTGAGAAGCTGTCCCCGCTGGCCTGCGCCTATGCGCGCGCCCGGGGAGCAGACCGGATGTCCTCCTTCGGGGATTTTGTATCCCTGTCGGATCCGTGCGACGCGGAAACCGCGAAGCTGATCAAGCGTGAAGTGTCCGACGGCGTCATCGCGCCCGGATATACGGAGGAAGCGCTGGAAATCCTCGCGCAGAAGAAAAACGGAAATTATAACGTCATTCAGATCGACCCGTCCTATGTCCCGGCACCGATCGAGCACAAGCAGGTCTTCGGCATCACCTTCGAGCAGGGAAGAAACGAACTTGTCATCGACCACGAGATGCTGTCGCATTTCGTGACGAAGAACCAGACCCTGCCGGAGGAAGCGGAGCGCGACATGAAGGTGGCCCTGATCACCCTGAAATACACCCAGTCGAATTCCGTGTGCTATGTGAAGGACGGGCAGGCGATCGGCATCGGGGCCGGACAGCAGTCCAGAATCCACTGCACCCGGCTGGCAGGCTCCAAGGCCGACCACTGGTGGCTGAGACAGTCGCCGCAGGTCCTGTCGCTGCCGTTCCTCCCGAAGAGCAAGCGGGTGGACCGCGACAATGCGATTGATCTGTACATCGGCGAGGATTACCAGGATATTCTCGCGGACGGCGCATGGCAGACGGTCTTTTCGGAAAAGCCGCCGGTGTTCACCGCGGAGGAGAAGGCGGCGTGGATGAAGGGACTGAACGGCGTGACGCTGGGCTCCGATGCGTTCTTCCCGTTCGCGGACAACATTGAGCGGGCGCACAGAAGCGGCGTGGAGTATGTGGTTCAGCCCGGCGGATCCCTGCGCGATGACGCGGTGATCGAGTGCTGCGATAAATACGGCATGGTGATGGTCTTTACCGGAATCCGCCTGTTCCACCACTGAGCAGCGCGCAGCGGCACGGAAGGCGGAACTGTAAGGGATTTGTAAGCATTGGCTGTCGGCGGTCCGGTTGAATTCCAGCGGGCTGAATGCTATACTTTATGGCTGTATCAGGGGGCAGGAGACCGGCTTTTGCGCCGGCCTCCTGCCGTCTGCGGAATGACCATTACAGGAGGACAAAGAAATGATCTGTCCAAAATGCGGCGCGAAACTGGTGTCAGGGACAAAATACTGCCCGATCTGCGGGGCAAGGCAGAAGATCCAGCCTGTCTCTGCTTCCGGGCAGAAGTCAGGGCGCACCGGCAGCGATTATCAGGATTACTATACAGAGGCAGATGACTACGGCCGCAGCGGCAGCCGAATCCGCAGAGCGGATGAGGATGATCTCTACGGCGGGTCCTCCGGCGCCGCATATTCCGCCGGCCGCCGGACCAGAAGGCAGTCTTCCCGGCAGGACGATTACGACGGGGATTACGACACCGGAGACAATGGCTATCAGGACGCCGGCGATGACGACAGCAGCTACGGGAATGCGGACGGTTATGACGACGGCGGCTATTCCGACGATTCGGACGGCGGGTATCCGGAGGACGGCGATGCCGGAAACGAGCCGGATGACAGCTACGCACCGGACGACGACGCCGGATACGACGGGGCAGACGACGGTTATTACGATGACGCGGACGACGGCAAAAAGCACAGAAATCCGCTGATCATCGTAATCATCATTGCGGCGGTTGTGGCAGCGGTTCTTCTGGTTCTCGTCCTTTCCCTGATGAACCGGAATTCCTCATCGCCGAATGTTCCGGAGCGGCTGAGCGTGACGGCCTCTTCTTCGACTGCGGCGACAACTGCGGCATCGCAGAAGGCGGAGGAAACGCTCGAGGAGGAGTCGACCGGCACGGACGGCGAGACCATCACCGCAAACGGCAATGTGTATGAGCGCAATGAGGACGGCGTCACTCTGGTGGAGTGGAACGGCACCGGGGAGACGGCAATCCTTCCGGAGGAAATCGGTGGCTACAAGCTGACGGAGATCGGGGTCCATGCGTTCTCCCAGGCAACGGATGTGCGGTATCTGCAGCTCTCCGACAGCGTGATCCGGATGGACACTTATTCCGTCTATGATCTCAAGAACCTGCAGGTCATCTATATTCCATCCTCTGTCACGCAGATTATGACCTATGCGTTCAGCCGGGTGGAGACGGTGGTGACACCGAAGGGGAGCTTTGCGGCAACCTACATGCCCGGCAAATATCCGCAGGTAAAGATTGTCTACGGCAGCAGCCTGGAGGATGCGCCGGCCGTGACCACGACGGCGGTTGCTCCGGTGAGAAGCTCGCAGGCGTCAAATAACAGCGGCAATTCCCAGAACGCGGCAGCACAGAGTGCGGCAGCGGCGGCGAGCCAGTCTGCGGCAGAGAGCGCGGCAGCGGCAAGTCGCTCTGCGGCCGAGAGCGCAGCGGCGAGCCAGGCGGCCCAGTCTGCGGCAGATGCGAGTGCAGCGGCATCGAGCCAGGCAGCCCAGTCTGCGGCAGATGCCAGTGCGGAGGCGTCGAGAGAATCATCTGCAGCGCAGAGCTCGGCAGATGCCAGTGCAGAGGAATCCCGGAAGGCGTCCGAGGCATCCACCGCGGAAAGCACGGAGCGCTCGGAGTCGAGCGCCCGGGAGCAGATCGCGGAAGCGGCCGGTGTTGACAGCAGCGCGGTCACGCAGATGATCTACCAGAGCCTGTCGGAGGGAACTCCCGAAGTCGCGTTCGGCCTTGTGAAGACTGCGGACGGGCAGCAGACGCTGTATTTCAACAGCGAGTCCAACCCGGCACAGGCGATTGTCACCTACCCGGCGGACGCGGATGTGAGCATTTCCACCGCGGACATGGGACTGGGGACCAATGTCGTAGTCTCGGACGGGACAACGACCAACATTTTCACCAGCGACGGTTCCGGTTACGGCACACCGCTGTTCGGGCCGCTGACCGGGGTGCTGGATCCCTCCACCATGCAGCTGATCGACGGCGACGCGGGAACCACGGGATACCTGACCGTCAAGGACGGCCAGTACCAGGAGTATGCCGCGGCGCAAATCACGAAGGATGATGTCGCTGCCCTTTCGGGCGCGTCGGATATCCTGAGCCAGCTGCAGGCTGCGGGTTACGATATTGACAGCGCCGCCTACTGGCATCGGGCGAACGATATGATCCAGATCGATTTCGGAAACGGAACCTATGTCAATCTGTCCCTGAATCCGGACGATGCGTCCGTGACATGGGATGGAAGCACACAGAGCGGCCATGTCACCCGCGCCGCGGCAGAGGGAAGCGTGACCGAAATTGAACCGGGAGATCTTCCGCAGCCGGAAACAACACAGACGCCTGAGAATCAGGCGTCTGTGTCTTCTTTTCCGGTGACAGAATTTCCGCAGGGAAGCAGCAATGCCCTGTTTGAGGATTTCAACGGGGACGGCGCACAGGAAGCGCTGGGATGGGATGTCAAGCAGCAGGCGGACGGATACAGCACTGCGGTGATCTATGACACGAACGGAACGGAGGTTTACACGACGCCGGTCGAGGGAGCTTCCTTCTCCATGGCCATTGCCGACATCGACGCGTCAGCACCGGGCCTGAATATTGTCATCTATGCACAGGGCGGGCCCTCCGGAAACGCCCTGCTGGTGCTGAACGCAGACTACAGCACGGTGCTCTCGCTGACGGCCGGCACGCCGGTGCTGCAGAACACAGGAACCTTCAGCGGAATCAGTACTTCATCCGGGCTGATCCAGAACGCGAACGGGGACGGCTCGTTCACGGTGGTTCTGACGAACCCGATTGCCGGGGTTTCCTCCGCCTCGTCCTGGGGCGTGCCGGTCACCTTCACGGGAGGCACCGAGGTGACGGCTTCCGAATACCCGCTTGCGGACCTGTCCGGCGCCGGTACTTTTGCGGCGGTCAGAGACCTGACGGCGGGGTCCACTGCCGGCGCGGCGGATGTTCCGATCGCGGCAGGGACGGGGATCACGCCGTCCGGGATTACGGTCAGCGGTTCTGCCTGGCTGCACCTGTCCGCGCCGGCGGACTGCTACGTCCCGATCGACGGCAGCGCGGAGATCTACTGATCCAAAACGTTTGAATCTTCTCCGAATCCGCTCCGACCGGCCGGCAGGCAGGAAATGTCTCCCGGCGGGATCTGCCGGATTCCGGATCGGAAGGGCACAACCAGCCCGAACGGGCCGGATTACAGACTTGCATGACAAACCCGGCCCGGATCTGCCTTTCCAGCAGGTCCGGGCCGGGTTTCGGCTTTCTATTGCATAGCGGGGCCCGCAGCGGGACGGAGAATCATCCCCCGCCTGCTGCCCGCTGCAAGGTCTGCAGTCTGCCGCGGCGATGCCGGCAGCGAGCCGGGCAGCAGTCCTCAGGCATCCTCCCGGCACCAGCGGCCGGAGGAGCCGCAGGGCAGCGCCAAGCCGGTCTGTGTCACGGGAAGCCCGATCTCATCGGATTCCACGCGCCCGCCAAAGCGGGGCACGACTTCCAGACTGATCAGGTAGGACAGGACGGAAGGTGCAAAGCCGGTGGTGTATCCGCTGATCAGGAAAAAGAGCGGATGGTCGGAGAGGAGCCCGGCGCAGAGCCGGACCAGGGGATGAATCGCGTCTTCCACCTTCCAGATCTCGCCGCGGGGGCCGCGGCCGTACGACGGCGGGTCCATGATAATGGCGTCGTAGGTTTTGCCGCGGCGGAGCTCCCGCTCCACAAATTTCTGGCAGTCGTCCACAATCCACCGGACGGAAGTCTCGGGGACTCCGCTGATCTGCGCGTTTTCCTTCGCCCAGCCGACCATGCCTTTGGAGGCGTCCACGTGTGTCACGTGTGCACCTGCCGCCGCGGCGGCCACGGTGGCTCCGCCCGTATAGGCAAAGAGGTTCAGCACGCGGACCGGGCGGTCCTTCGGGCGGTTTTCCTGCCGGATCAGCCGGGAAAACCACTCCCAGTTGGCTGCCTGTTCCGGGAAGAGTCCGGTATGCTTGAAGGAAAAGGGCTTGAGGCGGAAGGTCAGCGCATCCCCGTAGCGGATGGTCCACTGTTCCGGGAGGGAGAAAAATTCCCATTCGCCGCCGCCCCGGGAGCTGCGGTGATAGATTGCGTTGGGGTGGTTCCAGGCCGCGCCGCGGGGAGTCTGCCAGATGACCTGGGGATCCGGCCGCTGCAGGAGATAGGTCCCCCAGCGCTCCAGCTTTTCGCCGTTCGAGCAGTCAATCACTTCATAATCTTTCCACTGATCCGCCAGCCACATAATTGTTCCTTTCATTCCGCCGCCGCTGCCTCCCGGGACTGATTCCGGAAGCCCCTGCGGAGGGTACCCTGGATTTTGGTTTATACCCGGTCCGGCAGCCTGCAGAGGACAGAGGCTGCATCGCGGGCAGGATGCTGTCCGCTGCTTTTCGGAAACGCTTACGCAGAGGGCAGGAAATTTGGCACCTTCCGCCGCCCGGGAATCCTGCAGACCGGATGAACAGGAAGGTAAAATTCACTGCTTAAGTATAGGGAGCAGGCCCGAAAACTGTCAAGAAAAAAGTGCGAAAGTGCTTGCAATCCACGGGTAAAGAGAGTATAGTAGGGAAGCTGTGACATGATAGCAATGAAACGAGAGGTTACTGCCCAGGCAGAGAACTCCGCGGAGCGAATGTCAAGTTAGAAACTGACGACAAGTCACTGTATACAGTAATCTTTGCCTGAAAGGTTTACAGAATCAGCCCGTTCAACGTGAAGACACGCACGGGCCCGTGTACAGTCACCGCTTGTCGTACGTAAAGTGCGAAAAGGAGGCGGCTTTTTTTATGGCAGCAAAAATCATGAGAATCACGCTCAAGGCTTACGATCACAGACTGATCGACTCTTCCGCAGCGAAGATCGTCGAGACGGTCGGCAGAACAGGGACCCGCGTATCCGGACCGGTTCCGCTTCCCACCAAGAAGGAAGTGGTCACCATCCTTCGTGCTGTTCACAAGTACAAGGATTCCAGAGAGCAGTTTGAGCAGAGAACCCACAAGAGACTGATCGATGTCATCGATCCGACCCAGAAGACGGTGGATGCACTTTCCCGCCTGGAACTTCCGGCCGGCGTTTCGATCAACATCAAGATGATCAGCAAGTAATCAGGCAGATCCGGCTCAGCCGGGCAAACAAGCTGTTAGCAGAATTTTTTCTGTTAATCAGGCGGCAGAGATCAGCATGCCGCGATAAAAATCCTGAATGCCGGGTGCTCCGGCTCTAGGATGACCGGGAAACCGGTCCGCTGTAGAAAAAACAGGAGGAAAACAGATGAAAAAGGCAATACTCGCAACCAAGGTCGGAATGACGCAGATTTTCGACGAGAAAGGTCAGCTCGTTCCGGTTACCGTACTGCAGGCAGGGCCGTGTGTCGTCACGCAGGTGAAGACTGTTGAAAAGGACGGCTACAGCGCGGTGCAGGTCGGCTTCGCGGACAAGAGAGAAAAGCTCGTCACAAAGCCGCTGGCGGGAATGTTCGACAAGGCGGGCGTCTCCTACAAGAGATATGTCAGAGAGTTCCGGCTTGACGACGCTGAGAATTACAATGTCAAGGACGAAATCAAGGCCGACGTTTTTGCGGTCGGCGATAAGGTTGATGTAACGGCCATCTCCAAAGGAAAAGGCTATCAGGGCGCGATCCGCAGACACGGTCAGTCGAGAGGACCGATGGCGCACGGCTCCAAGTATCATCGCCATGCCGGTTCCAACAACTCTTCCACAACCCCCGGACGCGTTCCGAAGGGCAAGGGAATGCCCGGACATATGGGCGCCGTACGGGTTACCGTCCAGAATCTTGAAGTTGTCCGCGTTGACGCGGCAGAGAACCTGCTTCTGATCAAGGGCGGCGTACCGGGACCGAGGAAGGCGCTTGTAACCGTGAAGAATTCCGTGAAGGCCCTGTAAGCCTGAACCGAAACAGAAGGAGGACCAGACAATGGCTAGTGTAGCTGTTAAAAATATGCAGGGAGCCGAAGTCGGTACAATGGAGCTGAGCGATGCGGTGTTCGGCGCAAAAGTGAACGAGCATCTCGTAAAGCTTTCTGTACAGGCATTTCTGGCTGGCAGACGTCAGGGAACGCAGTCCGCGAAGACCCGTTCCGAGGTTTCCGGCGGCGGCAGGAAGCCGTGGAAGCAGAAGGGTACCGGTCACGCAAGACAGGGATCCATCCGCGCACCGCAGTGGACCGGCGGCGGCATCGTGTTCGCGCCGAAGCCCAGAGATTATTCCATCAAGCTGAACAAGAAAGAGAAGAGAGCAGCGCTCTGCTCCGCTCTGACAAGCCGGCTTCAGGAGAACAAGCTCGTTGTTCTCGATGAGCTGAAGCTCGATGAGATCAAGACAAAGAAGTTCGTTGAGGTCATGAAGAACCTCAATCTGGACGGAGCGCTTGTCGTTCTTGCAGAGAGTGATAAGAATGTGGTTCTCTCCGCGAGAAACGTCGAGGGCGTAAAGACCGCTCTGCCGAACACCATCAATGTGTACGACATCCTGAAGTATGGCAATCTGGTTGCGACAAAGGCAGCCGTCGAAAAGATGGAGGAGGTCTACAATGGCTGAGCTGAAATATTATGACATCATCCTGCAGCCTGTCGTCACCGAGAAATCGATGAACGAAATGCAGTCCAAGAAATATACCTTCTTTGTCAATCCCGACGCGAACAAGACCCAGATCGCCGAGGCGGTTGAGAAGATGTTCCCGGATACCAAGGTCGTCAGAGTCAACACCATGAACATTCCGGGCAAGGAAAAGAGAAGAGGCAGAACTTCCGGCTTCACTGCGAAGCGCAAGAAGGCGATCGTCACACTGTCCGAGGACAGCAAGGACATCGAGGTATTTGCCGGACTGTAAGGCCCGCGATTCCGGCGGACCGGTTAAGCGCACACAAGCGCGACAATAAATGATATAAAGGAGATTCAGTCATGGGAATCAAGAAATATACGGCCTACACGCCGTCCAGAAGAAACATGACTGGCTATGATTTCGCGGAAATCACGAAGTCAAAGCCGGAAAGATCCCTCATTGTTTCCAAGAATACGACAGCAGGCAGAAACAATCAGGGTAAGATCACTGTCCGCCATCACGGCGGCGGCGGCCGGGTCAAGTACAGAATGGTCGATTTCAAGAGAAACAGAGACGGCATCCCGGCAGTGGTCAAGGCCATTGAGTACGATCCGAACCGTACGGCCAACATCGCTCTGATTGTTTACGCAGACGGCGTGAAATCCTATATCCTCGCACCGGAAGGCCTTGAAGTCGGTGCAAAGCTGATGAGCGGCGATTCCGCCGAGACCAGAGTCGGCAACACCCTGAAGCTTTCCCAGATCCCGATCGGTACCAACGTGCACTGCGTGGAGCTCTATCCGGGTGCAGGCGCACAGATGGTCCGCTCGGCCGGTGCATTTGCACAGCTGATGGCCAAGGAGAACGGCTATGCAACCCTCCGCCTTCCGTCCGGTGAGATGAGACAGGTTCCGGAGAATTGCCGCGCGACCATCGGCGTCGTCGGAAACGGCGAGCACAACCTGGTCAAGCTCGGCAAGGCCGGCCGCACCCGTCACATGGGTGTCCGCCCGCATGTCAGAGGTTCCGTCATGAACCCGAACGATCACCCGCACGGCGGCGGCGAAGGCAAGGCTCCGGTCGGACGTCCGGGTCCCTCCACTCCGTGGGGCAAGCCTGCTATGGGTCTGAAGACCAGAAAGCACAAGAAGGCATCCAACAAGTTAATCGTGAGGAGAAGAGACGGCAGACTGATGAAGTAAGCCGCGATCAAATAGGAGGATATTCATGGCTCGTTCATTGAAGAAGGGACCATTTGTCGACGAAAGCCTGATGAAAAAGGTTGAAGAGCAGAACAAGGCCGGAAAGAAGGAAGTTATCCGCACCTGGTCTCGCCGCTCCACTGTTTTCCCGCAGATGGTCGGACATACAATTGCAGTATATGACGGAAGAAAGCATGTGCCGGTTTATCTCACTGAGGATATGGTCGGTCACAAACTGGGTGAGTTCGTAGCTACGAGAACCTTCCGCGGTCATCATCATGACGACGCTAAGGCGGCTGTCGCCACCAAGAACTAACTGAGAGGAGGGCACATCAATGGCTAAGGGACACAGAACCCAGATCAAGAGAACAAGAAACGAAGAGCAGAGGGACACCCGTCCGTCCGCAAAGCTTTCTTATGCAAGAGTTTCTGCCAGCAAGGCAGCGTTCGTCCTTGACGCAATCCGCGGCAAGGACCTCAATACCGCGATCGGTATTGTAACCTACAGTCCCAGATATGCTTCCAGTCTCATCAAGAAGCTGCTCGAATCTGCTGCGGCAAACGCTGAGAACAACAACAGCATGAAGAGAGAGAATCTCTACGTCGAGGAGTGCTTCGCAAACGAGGCTCCGACGATGAAGAGAATCAAGCCGAGAGCGCAGGGCAGAGCGTACCGCATTCTGAAGAGAACCAGCAATATCACTGTAATTCTGAACGAAAAGTAATAGGAGGACAGGATGGGACAGAAAGTTAATCCTCATGGCATGAGAGTTGGCGTTATCAGCGACTGGGATTCCAGATGGTACGCCGATGATAAGCACTTCGCAGACTATCTTGTGGAAGACAACAAGATCAGAACCTATCTGAAGAAGAAGCTTTACGCTTCCGGTGTCTCCAAGATCGAGATCGAGAGAGTCTCCGGAAGAACCAAGATCATTGTCTACACCGCAAAGCCGGGTATTGTCATCGGCAAGGGCGGCGCTGAAATCGAAAAGCTGAAGGCCGAGGTTGCACCGATGGTGACCGGAAAGCTTTTCATCGATATCAAGGAAGTCCGCAGACCGGACAAGGATGCTCAGCTCGTTGCGGAGAACATCGCAACCCAGCTTGAGAACCGTACCTCCTTCCGCCGCGCGATGAAGTCCGTCATGGGCCGCGCAATGAAGGCAGGCGCCCTCGGCATCAAGACCAAGTGCTCCGGAAGACTTGGCGGCGCTGACATCGCGCGTTCCGAGTCCTACAGCGACGGCACCATCCCGCTGCAGACGCTGAGAGCTGATATCGATTACGGTTTTGCAGAAGCAAACACTACCTATGGCAAGGTTGGCGTCAAAGTATGGATCTACAAGGGTGAGGTCCTGCAGGCAAAGACCATCCAGGAAGGGAGCGATAAATAATGTTAATGCCGAAGAGAGTAAAGCACCGCAAGCAGTTCAGAGGCTCCATGGCCGGCAAGGCAATGAGAGGCACCACTCTGGCTTACGGTTCTTACGGACTTGTTGCTACCGAGCCCGCCTGGATCAAGTCCAACCAGATCGAGGCTGCACGTGCTGCCATCAACCGTTACATCAAGCGTGGTGGTAATGTATACATCAGAATTTTCCCGGACAAGCCGATCACCGCAAAGCCCGCAGAAACCCGTATGGGTTCCGGAAAGGGCTCCGTGGAGTACTGGGTTGCGGTTGTGAAGCCGGGCCGTGTTATGTTTGAAATCGGCGGTGTCTCTGATGAGGACTGCAAAGAGGCACTCCGTCTTGCATCCCACAAGCTGCCGGTCAAGTGCAAGATTATTTCCCGTGTAAGCGAGGAAGGCGGTGAAAACAGTGAAAACAACTAAATATGTGCAGGATCTGAAGGATAAATCCGTTTCCGAGCTGAATGAGGAGCTGACAGCCGCAAAGAAAGAGCTGTTCAATCTCCGGTTCCAGAACGCGACCAATCAGCTGGACAATACGAGCCGGATCAAAGAGGTTCGCAGAAATATCGCGCGTATTCAGACCATCCTCGCATCCAGGAATCAGTAAGGCGCTGAAAGGAGCAAGCTTTGGAGAGAAATCTTAGAAAAACCCGTACGGGCAAGGTTGTCAGCAACAAGATGGACAAGACCATCGTTGTGGCTGTGGTAGATAACGTAAAGCATCCGGTCATCGGAAAGATTGTCAAGCGCACCTACAAGCTGAAGGCTCATGACGAGGAGAACACCTGCAACATCGGCGACACTGTCAGAGTCATGGAGACCAGACCCCTGTCCAAGGACAAAAGATGGAGACTCGTCGAGGTCATTGAGCGGGCGAAGTAATTTTTCGCGTCACTGATCCCGATTCCACGAACGAAAGGAGTTCATCATGGTTCAGCAGGAAACCAGACTGAAGGTTGCCGACAACACCGGTGCCAGAGAGCTTCTCTGCATCCGCGTCAAGGGCGGTTCAACCAGAAGATATGCCAATATCGGAGATATCATTGTTGCCTCTGTCAAAGATGCAACGCCAGGCGGTGTTGTCAAGGCAGGAGACGTTGTGAAGGCGGTTGTGGTCCGCACCGTCAAGGGTGTTCACCGCAAGGACGGTTCCTACATCAAGTTCGATGAGAACGCGGCTGTCATCATCAAGGACGATCTTACGCCGACGGGAACCCGTATTTTCGGACCGGTGGCCCGCGAGCTTCGTGACAAGAATTTCATGAAGATCGTTTCTCTGGCACCGGAAGTGTTATAAGGAGGACGCACCGTGGCAAATAAGATTAAGAAGGGCGACACCGTCAAGGTCATCGCCGGCAAAGATAAGGAAAGAGAGGGAAAGGTCCTCTCTGTTGATGCAAAGAATCACAAGGTCACTGTGGAGGGCATCAACAAAGTTTCCAGACACACGAAGCCGAATGCCCAGAATCAGCAGGGCGGAATCATCGAGAAGGAAGCTCCGATCGACCTTTCCAACGTCATGCTGAGCGTAAACGGTCAGGCTGTCCGCGTCGGTTTTGGTGAGAAGGACGGAAAGAAAGTCCGCATCAACAAGAAGACCGGCGAGGCCATCGACTGAAGCGAAGGGAGGACGAACAGGTGAGTGCCAGATTGAAAGAGCAGTATCAGAACGAGATCGTGGATGCCATGATCAAGAAGTTCGGATACAAGAATATTATGGAAGTCCCGAAGCTCGACAAGATCGTTGTTAACATGGGCGTCGGAGAGGCTAAGGAAAATGCCAAGCTGCTGGAGACGGCGGTCAAGGAGATGGAGACCATCACCGGCCAGCATGCGGTGACCACCAAGGCAAAGAAGTCGGTCGCAAACTTCAAGATTCGTGAGGGCATGGCAATCGGCTGCAAGACCACGCTTCGCGGCGACAAGATGTATGAGTTCGCGGATCGCCTGATTAACCTTGCGCTTCCGCGTGTCCGTGACTTCCGCGGTGTCAGCGCAAACTCCTTCGACGGAAGAGGAAACTACGCGCTCGGCATCAAGGAGCAGCTGATTTTCCCTGAAATCGAGTACGACAAGGTCGATAAGACCAGAGGCATGGATATCATCTTTGTCACGACGGCCAAGACAGATGAGGAAGCGCGTTATCTGCTTGCCCAGTTCGGCATGCCGTTTGCGAAGTAATCAGGAGGAATGACCGATGGCAAAAACATCTATGAAGATCAAGGCTGCGAGACAGCCGAAGTATTCCACGCAGGCGTACACCCGCTGCCGTATCTGCGGTCGTCCGCACGCTTATCTGAGAAAGTATGGAATCTGCAGAATCTGCTTCCGCGAGCTTGCATACAAGGGTGAGATCCCGGGTGTCAGAAAGGCAAGCTGGTAAAGAATTCGCCGCTGCGCCGGGGATAACCCGGGCAGCCGGGTTCGGCCGAAGGAAAGAAGGAGGAAAACAGATATGGCAGTAGTCAGCGATCCGATTGCGGATATGCTCACAAGAATTCGCAATGCGAACACATCCAAGCACGATACAGTTGATGTCCCGTCTTCCAGAATGAAGCTTGCAATCGCCGAGATTCTGTACAACGAGGGATATATCGCAAAATATGAACTGGTGGACAACGGCAGCTTCAAGGATATTCACATCACCCTGAAGTATGGCAAGAACAAGAACGAGAAGATCATCACCGGCCTGAAGAGAATCAGCAAGCCTGGTCTTCGCGTTTATGCGAACGCCGACAAGCTTCCGAAGGTTCTGGATGGTCTTGGCACCGCGATCATCAGCACCACTTCCGGTGTGATGACCGACAAGGAAGCAAGAAAGCGTCATATGGGCGGAGAAGTTCTGGCGTTTATCTGGTAACTCGACTGTCGGGAGACAGGAAGCCGGTCATCCGGCCCGGATAAGCGTGCTTATCGCGGCGCAGGTGCGAAAGCATACCACGCCGCCAAAACATATATTTTATTTGGAGGTACAGGCATGTCACGAATTGGAAGAATGCCGATCGCAATTCCGGCAGGTGTCACTGTCGAATTAGCAGAAAATAATAAGGTGACGGTAAAAGGACCGAAGGGCTCCATTGAGAGAACCTTCGCACCGGAGATGACCATCAAAACCGAGAACAATGAGATCATCGTCGAAAGACCGAATGACCTCAAGAGAGTCAAGGCGCTTCACGGTCTGACCAGAAGCCTGCTCAACAACATGGTACTTGGCGTAACAAACGGCTTCTCGAAGACGATGGAAATCAACGGTGTTGGATACAGAGCTGCAAAGCAGGGCAAGAAGCTTGTGCTCAACCTCGGTTATTCTCATCAGGTCGAGATGGTAGATCCGGAAGGTATCGAGACAAAGGTCGAGGACAACAAGATCATCGTCTCCGGTATCGACAAGGAAAAGGTCGGACAGTACGCCGCAACACTTCGTACGAAGCGTGCACCGGAACCCTACAAGGGCAAGGGCATCAAGTATGACTACGAAGTCATCAGACGTAAGGTCGGCAAGACCGGTAAGAAATAATAACAGGAGGTCAGAGAGAATATGGTTAGCAAAGTATCCAGATCTGAAGTACGCAAAAACAAGCACTGGAGAATGCGCAGACATATTGTGGGAACAGCGGAAAGACCGCGTCTTGCTGTTTTCAGAAGCAATAATCATATGTATGCACAGATTATTGATGATTCCAAGGGAACGACGCTGGTGTCCGCTTCCACAAACGAGAAGGATGTAAAGGCGGAGCTGGAGAAGACCAACAACGTCGCAGCAGCCTCCTATCTCGGAACCGTGCTCGGCAAGAGGGCGGTCGAAAAGGGAATCACCGAAGTCGTCTTTGACAGAGGCGGATTCATCTATCAGGGTAAAGTGAAGGCACTTGCGGATGCCGCAAGAGAAGCCGGCCTGCAGTTCTAAATCAGGGAGGAATTGAAGATGAGAAATATCATTGATCCCAGCCAGTTAGAGCTGGAGGACAACGTTGTCGCCATCAAGCGCGTATCCAAAACCGTCAAGGGCGGCCGTACCCAGAGATTTTCCACGCTGGTTGTCGTCGGCGACAAGAAGGGTCACGTCGGCGTAGGCATGGGCAAAGCGGCGGAAATTCCGGAGGCAATCCGCAAGGGCAGACAGGCTGCCGAGAAGAATCTCTTCTCCGTGGCGCTGGACGATGTGGCGAGCATCCCGCACGATTATGTCGGCAAGTTCGGCAGCGCGAATGTGCTGCTGAAGAAGGCTCCCGAAGGAACCGGTATCATCGCCGGAGGTCCGGCACGTGCGGTCCTGGAGCTTGCGGGCATCCGCAACATCCGTACCAAGTCGCTCGGATCCAGCAACAAGGTCAATGTCGTTCTTGCTACCGTCGAGGGCCTCAAGTCCCTGAAGGTACCGGAAGAAGTTGCAAGACTCCGCGGCAAGTCTGTCGAGGAAATCTACAACTAAGGAGGTACGTGATATGGCAACCAAATTAAAGATTACCCTTGTGAAGTCTCCGATCGGGGCAATTCCGAAGCAGAGAGCGACCGTCGAGGCACTTGGACTTCACAAGCTTTACAAGACGGTGGAGCTTCCGGACAACGATGCTGTCAGAGGAATGGTCTGGCATGTGCGCCACCTCGTCAAAGTTGAAGAAGTGGATTAAGGAGGCAGCAGAATGGATTTATCGAATTTAACCCCGGCGGAGGGATCCGTTCACAGCGGCAATTTCAGAAGAGGCCGCGGATATTCTTCCGGCAACGGCAAGACTGCCGGCAAGGGCCACAAGGGCCAGAAGGCTCGTTCCGGCCGTCCGAGAATCGGATTTGAAGGCGGTCAGATGCCTCTTTACAGAAGACTTCCGAAGAGAGGGTTCACCGATCGCAATTCCAAGACCATCGTTTCCGTCAACGTCAGCGAGCTTGAGCGCTTTGACGAGGGAACCGAGGTCACCGTGGAGCTGCTTCTCGAGAACCGGATCATCAAGGACGTCTGCGACGGTGTCAAGATTCTCGGCAATGGAGATCTGACCAAGAAACTCACCGTGAAGGCAAATGCGTTCTCCGCGGGTGCAAAGGCAAAGATTGAGGCTGCGGGCGGAACTGCCGAGGTGATCTGATGTTAAAAATGCTTCAGAAAGCCCTCAGGGTGCAGGATATCCGGAAGAGACTTCTCTTCACTTTCCTTATGCTGCTGGTGATCCGCTTCGGATCCCAGCTGCCAGTCCCGGGGACGGATCCGAGCTATCTCAAGAAGGTATTTTCCGGTGAGACAGGAGATGCGTTCAACTTTCTGAGCGCCCTGACCGGAGGATCCTTCGAGAGTTTTTCCATCCTGGCTCTGAGCATTACGCCTTACATCACAGCTTCCATTATCATCCAGCTGATGACCATCGCGATCCCCGCGCTGGAAGATATGCAGAAGGACGGTCAGGAAGGCCGCAAGAAGATGCAGCGGATCACCCGCTTCGTCACCGTCGGCCTTGCCTTGATTCAGTCGGTTGCAATGTCCATCGGCTTCGGCCGTCAGGGCCTTCTGACCAACTATACCTGGTATAACGTTGTCATCACTGTGGTCTGCCTGACCTGCGGTTCCGCCTTCCTGATGTGGATCGGCGAGAGAATCACGGACAAGGGAATCGGAAATGGTATTTCCATCGTTCTTCTGGTCAATATCATCTCCAGACTGCCGGACGATGTCGTCACCATCTATGACACCTTCCTCTCCGGCCGGACGGTTGCGGTTCAGGTGGTGGTCGCGGTTGTGATCATTGCAATCCTTGCGCTGATCGTTGCCTACAACGTCATTCTGAACGATGCCGAGAGAAGAATCCCGGTGCAGTACGCGCAGAAGGTGGTCGGCAGGAGAAGCATGGGCGGACGTTCCACGTACATTCCCATCAAGGTCTGCACGGCAAACGTCATCCCGGTTATCTTCGCCTCTTCGATCATGTCCATGCCGGTGATGATCGCCCAGTTCTTCAACGTGGATTACAATACCTTCGGCGGATGGATTCTCCATATGCTGTCCTCCAGCTACTGGTTCCGCCCGAGCATGATGTCCTACTCCATCGGTGCAGTGATTTACATCCTGCTGGTTGTGATGTTTGCCTATTTCTATACGAACATCACCTTCAATCCGCTGGAAGTCGCCGACAACATGAAAAAATCCGGCGGCTTTATCCCCGGCATCCGTCCGGGCAAGCCAACCAGCGATTACCTGACCAATGTGCTGAATTACCTGGTATTCATCGGCGCAGTCGGCCTGGTGATTGCCTGCGTATTCCCGATGGTTGTCACCGGAGTCGGAAACATCAGCTCTCTTTCCCTGCTGGGAACGTCGCTGATCATTATTGTCGGTGTCATTCTTGAGACCCTGCAGCAGATCAACGGCCGCATGATCGACAGACAGTACGACAGTATTTTCTGATTATAAAAGCGGAGTTTTTCGCAGCTGCTGCGGAAGGCTTCGCTTTGCTTGCGAAAAGATCCGGCCGCACAGGAAGCCGGATTCTTCGGAAGGTCAGCCGCATCAGCGGCCGGATTCACGCGAAAGTGATGGCTGCCCTGCTGCAGCCGGATCTTTTTCGGAACAAACCGGCCGCGATGACGGCCGGGGTATACAAAGGTATACAGAAAGGAGGCATGATGAAAATCGTTATGCTGGGAGCGCCGGGAGCCGGCAAGGGCACGCAGGCGGACAGAATCGCAGAGAAGTTTGGAATTCCGCATATCTCCACAGGAGATATTTTCCGCGCCAATCTCCGCGAGGGAACCGAGCTCGGCAAAAAGGCAAAAGTCTATATGGACCGGGGAGAACTGGTTCCGGATGATCTGACCTGCGATCTTCTGATCGACCGGGTGTCGAAGGAAGACTGTGCGGAAGGATATATTCTGGACGGTTTCCCGCGCACAATCGCACAGGCGGAAGTGCTCGACCGCGCGCTGAAGGCGCTGAATACGGCGGTGGACTTTGCCATCGACGTGGAAGTACCGGACGAGGACATTGTCACCCGCATGAGCGGGCGCAGAGCGTGCCCGAAGTGCGGTGCCACCTACCATGTGAAGTACATGCCTTCGAAGATTGAGGACAAGTGCGACAAGTGTGGATCCGACCTGATTCTCCGCGATGACGACAAGCCGGAGACAGTCCTGAAGAGACTCCGGGTTTATCACGATCAGACACAGCCGTTGATTGACTATTATCAGAAGAAAGGCATTCTGCATACGGTTGACGGCACGAAGACTCCGGAAGCGGTGTTCGGATCCATTCTTGCATTCCTCGGAAAGGAATCGGTATAATGGCCGTTACGATCAAGTCGGAACACGAAATTGCGCTGATGCGGGTTGCCTGCCGGAATCTCTCGGAGATGTTCGACGAGCTGGAAAAAATGGTGAAGCCGGGTATTTCCACCTGGGAGATCAACAAGAAGGGCGAGGAAATGATCCGGGATTACGGATGCACCTCCAACTTCAAGAACTACGGCGGATACCCCGCTGCAATCTGCATTTCCGTCAACGAAGTCGTTGTCCATGGCATTCCGAGCAAGTCCATCATCCTCAAGGAGGGCGACATTGTCTCCCTGGACGCGGGAATGATCTGGAAGGGATATCATTCGGATGCGGCCCGCACCTACGCCGTCGGGAAAATCAGCCCGGAAAAGCAGAAGCTGATCGACGTGACCCGCCAGTCCTTCTTCGAGGGAATCCGCTATGCAAAGGCAGGAAATCATCTGCACGACATTTCCGCAGCGATCCAGAAGTACGCGGAGAGCTTCGGGTTCGGCGTGGTCCGCGATATGGTGGGACACGGCATCGGTTCCCATCTGCATGAGGATCCGCAGATCCCGAATTACAGGGACCCCGGCATGGGCAGGGGAATTCTCCTTCGCCCGGGCATGACGCTGGCCATCGAGCCGATGATCACGATGGGAACCTATGAAGGGGAGATCCTTTCGGACGGCTGGACCTATGTGACAAAGGACAGAAAGCCGGCAGCGCATTACGAGAACACGATTCTGATCACGGACGGTGATCCGGAGATTCTGACCCTTCCGGATTGGAAGCCGGAGCACTGATGACGGAGGTTAATCTGGTATGGCAAAAGGAGACAAGCTGGAACTTCAGGGCAGAGTGATTGAGAAACTCCCGAACGCAATGTTCCGGGTGGAGCTCGAGAACAATCATGAGATTCTGGCGCACATCAGCGGAAAGCTTCGCATGAATTATATCCGCATTCTCCCGGGGGACAAGGTGACCATTGAAATGTCCCCGTACGATCTCTCCAAGGGAAGGATTATCTGGAGAGACAAATGACGGAAGCATCACTCTCTGCCGGCGTTTTCCCATATGGACAATGAACAGGTGCCGCCGGGAAGGGATTGACGAAAGTTTCCGCGTTGTGATATATTATAGGCTGGACTTTTGTGAGAGAACATGTTATATTAGTGTTCCGGCTGTCCGAAAAGGCAGCTCAACAGAAAGGAGGTTTACTGTGAAAGTTAGATCATCAGTAAAGCCAATCTGCGAAAAGTGCAAGGTCATCCGCAGGAAGGGTGTTGTACGCATCATCTGCGAGAATCCGAAGCACAAGCAGAGACAGGGTTGAAGATCCTGCAAAATCGAAAGGAAATCGGAGGTAAATTGCACAAATGGCTCGTATTTCAGGCGTAGACTTACCGAGGGGCAAGCGTATTGAAATTGGCCTGACCTACATCTACGGCATCGGCCGTCCCAGCGCGGATAAGATTCTTGCGAAAGCAAACGTCAATCCCGACACCCGTACGGACGATCTCACAGATGAAGAGGTTGGAAGAATCCGTGATGTGATCGATGCAGAGTACACTGTCGAGGGCGATCTCAGAAGACAGACCGCCATGGACATCAAGCTCCTGCAGGAAATCGGTTGCTACAGAGGAATCCGCCACAGAAAGGGACTTCCTGTCCGTGGCCAGAAGACCAAGACAAACGCGAGAACCCGCAAGGGTCCGAAGAAGACAGTCGCAAACAAGAAGAAGTAATTTTCCCGGCTTTCGGGATGCTTTTTCCGGTCGATGGGGATTCAAACGGCTGCGGATTCCCGTTGACGATGCGGCTGCATGATCAAGAGATTAAGAAGAAAGTAGGTTAGTTTTTAATGGCTAAGAATACACAGGCTTCGAAGAAAGTCACGAAAAAGCGTGTAAAGAAAAACGTTGAACACGGGCAGGCCCACATCCAGTCTTCGTTTAACAATACCATTGTTACGCTGACTGACACACAGGGCAACGCTTTGTCCTGGGCAAGCGCGGGCGGCCTTGGTTTTAAAGGTTCAAGGAAATCTACTCCTTATGCAGCTCAGATGGCAGCAGAAACCGCTACAAAGGCAGCTTTAATACACGGGTTAAAGACCGTAGATGTTATGGTCAAGGGACCGGGATCCGGCCGTGAAGCCGCGATCCGTGCTCTTCAGGCAGCAGGCCTTCAGGTAACCAGCATCAAGGACGTTACACCGGTGCCGCACAATGGATGCCGTCCGCCGAAGCGCAGAAGAGTATAAGGAGGTATTAAAGATGGCAGTTAACAGAGTTCCTGTGCTGAAAAGATGCAGATCCCTTGATCTGGATCCGACCTATTTAGGCTACGATAAGAAGTCTACGAGAAGTGCGAAGAGAAACAACCGGAAGATGAGCGAGTACGGCGAGCAGATGCGTGAAAAGCAGAAGGCCAAGTTCATCTACGGTGTGCTGGAGACTCCGTTCAGAAATTATTATAATAAGGCAGAGCGCCAGATCGGCGGGACGGTTGGTGAGAACCTGATGATCCTGCTGGAGCGCCGCCTGGACAACGTGATCTTCCGTCTTGGCTTTGCGAGAACAAGACACGAGGCAAGACAGATCGTTGACCACAGACATGTTCTGGTAAACGGCAAGTGCGTAAACATCCCTTCCTATGAGATCAAGCCGGGCGATGTGGTAAGCATCAAGGAAGGCCTGAAGGATACGCAGAGATACAAGGATATCGCTGCGGTCACAGGTTCCAGACTTGTTCCGGAGTGGCTTGATTCTGATAAGGATAACTTCACCGGCACTGTGAGACAGCTCCCGACCAGAGAGATGATCGATGTTCCGGTGGATGAAATGGCTATTGTCGAGTTGTATTCCAAGTAATTTCAAAATTTGGCTGGAAAGAGACGCCCTGCGTCTGTTTTCGCCTTGTGTTATTGCAGGGTATTACAGCGTTTAAGACCCACATGAAGGAGGGGCTGTGTCAGTGTTCGATTTCGAAAAGCCAAAAATTGAAATTGCTGAGATTTCCGACGACAAGCGTTACGGCAGATTTGTAGTGGAGCCTCTGGAAAGAGGGTACGGGCTGACCCTGGGCAATTCGCTCAGACGGATCATGCTGTCCTCTCTTCCCGGGAGCGCGGTGAGCCAGGTTCATATCGACGGTGTGGTGCATGAATTCTCTTCGATTCCGGGTGTCAAGGAAGATGTCACCGAAATCATCATGAACATCAAGAGTCTGGAGATTAGAAACCACAGCGAAAGCGATGAGCCGAAGGTTGCATTCATCCAGTATTCGGGCGAGGGAGTCGTCAAGGCTTCCGATATTGAGGTTGACCAGGATATCGAGATCATGAATCCCGATCTGGTCATCGCTCATCTGAGCGGCGGGGAAGACTGCCGCCTGAATATGGAGCTGACGATCACGAAAGGCCGCGGCTATGTCGCTGCCGACAAGAACAAGAGTAAGGATACTCCGATCGGCGTGATCCCGGTGGATTCCATTTACACCCCGATTGAGCGCGTAAATATGAACGTCGAGAACACCAGAGTCGGTCAGGTGACCGATTTTGACAAGCTCACCCTGGAAGTATTTACGAACGGTACCATCGGTCCGGATGAGGCGCTCAGTCTTGCCGCCAAGGTTCTTTCCGAGCATCTGAATCTTTTCATTGATCTTTCTGATAATTCGGAGAGCGTTGCCATTGTGGAGAAGCCGGAGGAGACCAGCTCCGAGAAAGTCATGTCGATGAACATTGACGAGCTCGAGCTGTCTGTCCGTTCCTACAACTGCCTAAAGCGTGCGGGAATCAACACAGTGGAAGAGCTCTGCAATAAGACAGAGGATGAGATGATGAAGGTGCGCAATCTTGGAAAGAAATCACTCGATGAGGTTGCCGCAAAACTGAAGGAATTTGGCCTTTCATTCAAGGCCAGTGAGGAATAATCTGTCGGCCGCGGCAGTCCCGCGGCGGGCGTCATGAAACCTGTACTTCCTGTACGGGGTGTTTACGGAGGTTGCAAAGTGGCTGGATACAGAAAGCTGGGAAGGACTTCAGACCAGAGAAAGGCGCTCCTTCGGAGCCAGGTCACAAGTCTGCTCTACAACGGCAAGATTATCACCACTGAGGCGAGAGCAAAGGAAGTCCGCAAAATCGCCGAGGGTATGATCGCACTTGCTGTGAAGGAAAAGGATAACTACGAGACCGTCACCGTCAAAACGAAGGTCGCACAGAAAGACGCTGACGGAAAGAATATCAAGCAGGAAGTGGACGGAAAGAAAGTGACCGTTTACGATACTGTTGACAAGGAAATCAAGAAGGACAAGCCTTCGCGTCTTCACGCGAGAAGACAGATGCTCAAGGTCTTCTACGGGGTGAAGGAAGTTCCGACTGCCAACAAGGGCAAGAAGAAGAACACCAGGGATGTCAATCTTCCGAACAAGATGTTCGATGAGATCGCTCCGAAGTACGTTTCCCGCAACGGCGGCTACACCCGGATCGTGAAGATCGGGAACCGCAAGGGCGACGGCGCGATGGAAGTTCTGCTCGAGCTTGTATAAAGAAAATTGATGACGCGCGGCGGCAGTCACGCGATCTCAGATCGTCACTGACATCCGTCTCCGGAGGGAGCAGATGTCGGAACGTCTGACGGAAAGGCACAGGCCGGTGCAGTTTCGGCCTGTGCCTTTTTTACAACCGTCAGATGCGGGCCGCGGCTGCCAGCGGAGGTTTTCATCTGCCAACTGCGGACAGCCACTGTCCGCAGCGGATTTCACGAAAGTCTTCTGCGGTTTTCCTGCCGTCCTGTGACATTGCTCCGGAAAGATGCGTTGTTTCAGCGCTTCCTTCACCGTACCCGTATCCGGAGCCATCTTTGGGACAAATGAAGCTATCCGGCAGGTGAATCACATCGCTGAACAAAAACGGGGAGGCAGAAATGTCCATCATATCTGTGAAACACCTTCGGCATAATTACGACAAATTCAATGACGAAGGGGAAAAGACCGGGGAGAGCATGGCGATCGACGATCTCAGTTTCGAGATCGCCAAAGGCACCTTCGTGGCGGTCCTCGGACACAACGGCTCCGGAAAATCCACGCTGGCCAGGCATTTCAACTCCCTTCTGCAGCCCAGCGAGGGTGTTGTGCACATCAAGGAATACGATACCAGTGATCCGGCGCACATCTTTGACGTGCGCCGGACTGCCGGCATGGTATTCCAGAACCCGGACAACCAGATCATCGCAAACGTCGTCGAGGAGGATGTGGCCTTCGGGCCGGAGAATCTGGCGGTCCCGACCGACGAGATCTGGAAGCGCGTGGACGATGCGCTGGAAAAGACGGGTATGGCAGCCTACCGTCTCCGCTCGCCGGGCAAACTCTCCGGCGGCCAGAAGCAGCGCGTAGCCATTGCCGGAATCATGGCGATGAAGCCGGAGATCATCGTGCTCGATGAGCCCACCGCCATGCTGGATCCCAACGGCCGCCGCGAAGTGATTGAGACCATCCGGGCGCTGAACAAAAAGGAGCATGTCACAGTCATCCTGATCACTCACTACATGGAAGAGGTGGTGAACTGCGACCGGGTCATCGTCATGGACGAGGGTCGGCTGGTGATGGACGGGACGCCCCGGGAGATCTTTTCCCGGGTGGAAGAACTGAGCGCAATCAAACTGACTGTCCCCCAGATCACGGAGCTGGCCTGGCGTCTGAAGAAAGACGGGCTGCCCCTGCCGGACGGCGTGCTGACCGCGGACGAACTGATCGCAGATCTCCATGCGGCAGTGCCGGTATCGAACACCTCCGCGCAGGCGGAGAGCAGTCCTGCCGGGATGCCTTCCCCGCGACCTTTTGTGCAGACGGAGGAAAATCCTGCCTCTGCTGAAAAAGGGCTCTGTCTGGATCATGTCTCGTATGTGTATGACCCCGATGCACCGAATCCGGTCCGGGCGATCGATGATGTCACGCTGACCATCCCGGAGGATCAATTCATCGGCGTGATCGGGCACACCGGCTCCGGCAAATCCACGCTGATGCAGTTGTTCAACGGTTTGCTGAAGCCCACGTCCGGTCGGGTCCTGCTGGACGGAAAGGATGTTTTTGCCGAGGGGTATCCGATCCGGCATCTGCGGTTCACGGTCGGACTGGTCTTTCAGTATCCCGAGCATCAGCTTTTTGAGGAGACGGTTCTCAAGGATGTATGCTTCGGGCCGAAGAATCAGGGGCTGAGCGAGGAGGAACAGCTGGTAAAGGCAAAGAAAGCGCTACGGCTGGTGGATCTTCCAGAAGAATTCTGGGATCACTCTCCGTTTGAGCTCTCCGGCGGACAGAAGCGGCGGGCGGCCATCGCCGGCGTGCTGGCCATGGAGCCCCGTTACCTGATTCTCGACGAGCCGACGGCCGGCCTCGATCCGAAAGGCCGGGATGAGATTCTCGGAACGGTGGAGCGGCTGCGCCGGGAGCGCCGGATGACGGTGATTCTCGTATCGCACAGCATGGAAGATGTGGCAGTCTATGCCGGAAGACTTCTGGTGGTGGACGGCGGGAAAATCCTGTTTGATGACACGCCGCGCAATGTATTCCATCATCGGCATACGCTGGAGCGGATCGGTCTTGCGCTGCCACAGATGATGTATCTGGCGGGAAGACTCCGTAGGGAGGGCTATCCTGTCCCGCCGGATCTTCTAACCGTGCCGGAGGCAGAGCAGGCAATTCTGCGCTGTGCCGGGAGATCAATGTGAAACGGAGCTGCCGATGTTAAAAGATATCACACTGGGGCAATATTATCCCGCAGAGTCCCCGATCCACGCGCTGGATCCCCGGGTCAAGCTCGCCGGGACGCTGATCTTTATCATTGCGGCGTTTCTTGCCGGAAACCTTCCGGGCTATCTGATTCTGATCGCCTTCCTTGCCATCGTGATCCGGCTGGCGAAAATTCCGTTCCGGTTCATGATGCGCGGGCAGAAGAGCATTATCATTATTCTTTTGATCAGCGTCTCCTTCAATCTGTTTCTCACCGCTGGGACACCGGTGGCGGATCTGCCGCTGCTGCGGCATATTACCTGGGAGGGAATCACACGGGCGGGATCCATGGCGCTGCGGCTGATTCTTCTGGTGATGGGATCCTCCCTGATGACGCTGACCACCACGCCGAACGCGCTGACGGACGGGCTGGAGAGCAGCCTCAACTTCCTGACCGTTTTTCACGTGCCGGTGCATGAGATCGCGATGATGATGTCCATCGCGCTGCGCTATATCCCGATCCTGATGGAGGAGACGGACAAGATCATGAAGGCACAGGAGGCCAGAGGCGCGGACTTCACCTCGGGCGGACTGATTGCCCGCGCGAAGGCGATGGTTCCCCTGCTGGTTCCGCTGTTTGTCTCGGCATTCCGCCGGGCTTCGGATCTGGCGATGGCACTGGAGGCCCGCTGCTATCAGAGCGGTGTCCGGCGCACCCGGATGAAGCCGCTCCGATACCGGAAGAATGACGCCATTGCCTATCTGGTGCTGGCAGCGTTCCTGACGGTGATGATTCTGCAGCGCGTCTTTCTCTGATCCGGAGTGAATGCCGGTATTCCGGAAGATCAGAACGAACAGGATCTGAGCACGAGCGGAAACCAGATCAATATCTGCACCCGGGATCATTTGACCGGAAAGCATGTTCGGGAGAGGAGAGATCAGGATGAGAAGAATCCGCCTCGTGGTGGCGTATGACGGAACCAATTATGTCGGCTGGCAGCGACAGCCGAACGGCCTGGCCATTGAGGAGGTCCTGACGGAGCAGCTTCGGCGGATCCTGAAAGAGGATGTGGTCCTGATCGGGGCCAGTCGGACGGATTCCGGTGTGCATGCCCTCGGGAACATCGCTGTTTTTGACACCAGTGCCAGAATCCCTGCGGAGAAAATTGCCATCGCGCTCAATACCGGGCTGCCCGGCGATATTGCGGTGCAGCGCTCCGAGGAGGTGCCGCTGACCTGGCATCCGCGCAAGGTCAACAGCCAGAAAACCTATGAATACCGGATCCTGAACCGGCCAGTCCCCCTGCCGGCGGAACGGCTGACCTCCTGGTTTTACCATCATCCCCTGAATCTGGAAGTCATGCAGGACGCGGCTTCCTGCCTGACCGGAGAGCACGATTTCAAGAGCTTCTGCTCGATCCACACCGATGTGGAGGATACTGTGCGCACGCTGTACAGCGTCACGATCCGCCGGAAGGGAGACATGGTGATCTTCCGGCTTGTCGGGAACGGCTTCCTCTACAACATGGTCCGCATCCTCGTTGGCTCCCTCGTGCAGGTCGGCTGCGGCCTGAAGGATGCGGAATGGTTCCGCCAGGCTCTGGATGCGCGGGACCGCGCGGCGTCCGGCCCGATGGCGCCGGCCAGGGGGCTGACGCTGATCTCGATCCGGGAGGACAAAGAACTTCCCGATGTGCAGGATGAGGATAACCCGCACTGGAGCTACCGGATCGATTACACCGGCCTGAAGAGAAACGATCCTGCCGGATCGGAAGGATCCGGCGGCACCGGAAGCAGGGAATCCGGTCAGGCCGAACCCGAAGAGTCTGCCGGTGCCAGCCGAAAGGAATCTGCCGGTGCCGGCAGAAAAAAAGCCGCCGATGCAATCCGGGAAGAATCAAATGACGCAGCGGCAGGGAAATTCGGGAAGGCGCGTGCAGTCCGGATCCTGATCCGGGCATGTGCGGATCCGAAGGACTGGGAGCCGCTTCTGGTGCGGCTTTGCAAGAGAGCCGCCCGAAACGGTGCGGGGAAAATCTTCGTTGAGGATCAGACGGGAAACCTGCGGGACGGCGACGACGCGGCATACTTCCATTTCCACCAAGTCGTGACAGAGCCCCGTGTTTTTGTCACATGGGATCCGAAAACCGTTGACACCCGCGAAGGGGCGTAATATAATAATAGAGCTGTCAATTTCAACGCAGTATTCTTAGATTCGGCAAAGTCGGCTAACCTGCCCCGGTGTCGTCGGACTGTCCCGTTTCAATGAATACCTCATCGTCTGTTGCCCGCTGAAAGGCGTGCACGGAACGGACTGTTTTTATATTCAGGAGGAATTCAAATGGACACATATATGCCTAGCGGCAAGAGCATCGAGAGAAAGTGGTATGTCATCGATGCACAGGGCCAGACCCTCGGACGTCTTGCATCTGCAGTTGCAACAATTCTGAAAGGCAAGAACAAGCCGACCTACACCCCATTCCTTGATATGGGTGATTATGTCATCGTCATCAATGCCGATAAGTTCACTGTCACCGGTAAGAGACTCGACCAGAAGATCTACCACAAGCACAGCGACTACATCGGTGGATATAAGACCGCAACGCTCAGAGAGCTGAAAGCCTCTAAGCCGGAGAAGGTCATTGAGCACGCCGTTGCAGGAATGCTCCCGAAGGGCACGCTCGGAAGAGAAATGCTTGGAAAGCTTCATGTCTATGCAGGCGCAGAGCATCCGCATGCAGCCCAGAAGCCTGAGACATTAGCGCTCTGATCGGCGAGTAGAAGGAGGAAATCACAGTGGCGAGCAAGTTTTACGGAACAGGAAGAAGAAAGAGCAGCATTGCAAGAGTGTATCTGGTACCGGGCAACGGCACCATCACTGTAAATCATAGATCTCTGGACGAGTATTTCGGCCTGGAGACACTCAGAATGATCGTCCGTCAGCCGCTTGAGCTCACGCAGACCGCAGACAAGTTTGACGCAATCGTCACCGTCCGCGGCGGCGGCACAACCGGTCAGGCAGGCGCGATCCGCCATGGCATTGCACGTGCGCTGAACCAGGCGAGCGCAGAGGAGTATCGTCCGGCACTGAAGAAGGCCGGATTCCTCACCAGAGACCCGAGAATGAAGGAAAGAAAGAAGTACGGCCTCAAAGCCGCACGTCGCGCACCTCAGTTCTCCAAGAGATAATCGAGGACAAGAAATCATCGAAAAAGCCCGGAAATACGCCATTTCCGGGCTCTTTCTTTACCCAAATCCTTTTGATTCCTTTTCGAGAATTTTGAAGAAAAATCGCTCCGATTTAGTAGTTAATACTGGGGCAACGACCCCTTAGTAGTTAATTTTTGGGGCACCACACACGAAAATGACGGAGAGAAAGAAGTCGCAGACTTTGTAGTTAAAAGGCGGCTCGTTTCTCCCTAAAATCTCTACTTGTGAAAGACGTTCAGCAGAAAGCTCTTCTGCCGGGCGTCTTTGTCTTCTCAGAAGAATAA
>OMZJ01000163.1 GCA_900315495.1 uncultured Lachnospiraceae bacterium | reverse complement strand
GCCCCGGCAAGAAGCAGGGCACCGGCTGCCGCAAGCCCTGCCTTCTTATTCTTCCTGTTCCGGCGGGATGCTCTCTTTCCGGATACTTCCCGGATCGGCTCGTCGGCCAGAAGCCAGTTCTCGGAATCTTCCCGGTCAAAATCATCCGGATTCATGAATTTCTTCATATCAAAATAACCTCCTTCATTTCAGACCGCTCTGGCGGTCTGTCTATGTGAAAAGGTTTCCGAAGAGGCGCAGCCCCGGTTTTTGGCCGGAGGCTCGGGCTCTTCTGGAAGCCCCTCTTGCTTTCCTTGTTACGCCTAAAGAATAACGCGGGTTTGTGAACAGAATTTGCCATTTGTTTGAAGAAATTGTGAATTTATGAATGCAGGAATCCGGCTGCGGAAGAGCGCGGGCGCCGTGTGTCTGAAGCCCGTCGGATGCCCACGATCTGCCTGCGGCAGCCGCAGACATGCTATCGGCGCGGCTTTCCGGGGAGCGGGAAAAATCAACGCGATGCAGGTTTTCGGAAAGTCCGCCGGCAGGACCGCGGGATGCGGGGTTTCGGCCGGATGGGAAAAGGATTATAATGGGAACATCCGGCCGGCACATAACGCCGGTATGTCCAGACAGAATGGAATGCCGGAATACGGAAAGACGGAACCCAAAATCGGAGCAGGAAACCGGACATCCGCCGGCTTCGGGAAGGAGGCAGACATTATGGTATTTGTCAGAGATATGAATTATACGCCGAAATCGGAAAACCGCCGGCTTCATATTTACCTTCCTGATGAGTATGATCAGACGAACGAGAGATACAGCGTGATGTATTATTTTGACGGCCACAACCTGTTCTACGATTCGTGGGCGACCTATGGCAAGAGCTGGGGGCTGAAGGAATTTCTGGACCAGTGGGACAAGCGCATGATCATTGTCGGGATGGAATGCGGGCATTGCGGGGATGAGCGGCTGGATGAGTACAGCCCCTACACCATGACGATGCTTGGAAAAAACATCCATGGCATGGGGGAGGAGACCCTGCAGTGGATCCGGGACGACATCAAGCCGATGATTGACGGGGAATTCCGCACCTGGCCGCAGCGCGAAGCGACGGGAATCGCCGGGTCCAGCATGGGCGGTCTGATGGCAGTCTATGCCGGCATTGTATATAATGAAACATTTTCCAAGATGGCCTGCCTGTCCCCTGCGGTGGATTCCTGCAGGAAGGAGCTCAACCGGGACCTGCGGGCGCATACCCTGAATCCGGATTCCCGGTTTTACCTCTCTCTGGGAACGGAGGAGGCCGGCAAATCCTACCGGAGCCGGAAAACCGGGGAGCTTCTTCCGCCGCCATCGGTGCGGTATCTGTACGAGCTGTCCGGACGGTTGCAGAAGAAGGGGGCGATGACGGACGTGTACATCCAGGAGGGCGGCCGGCACTGCGAGGCCGACTGGGAGAAGCAGAACCGGCGGTACATGGAATTTCTCTGGATGTGAGGGTACCGGATGGTGGTCATGTGAGGGCAGCGGCTGATGCACAAGTGAGGGCAGTGGCTGGTGCACATGTAAAGGTTCCGGTTGATGCACACAGATCCACACAGATCCGTGCGGCAGACAGGACAACTCCGGACGTAAGAATCCGGGCCGCATCTTCTGCAGGGAATGCGGAATCTGGTGCTTTCCGATGTGAAATTGCGAAAAGCGCCGGGAAAACCAGGGAAAAGACAGGGAAAAACCAGGGAAAGAGAAGGAGGGAAGATGACAGAGGAGAAAAAGCCGGGATCCATCCGGATTGCGGGTGCGCGGGTGATTGATCCGTCCGCCGGTGTGGATGAGACTGCAGATCTGCTGCTGCAGAACGGAATGATCCGGGGGATTGTCCCGCCGGGAAGCGGGGAGTACACCGGGTCCGAGACGACGGTGATTGACGGCACCGGCCTTGCGGCGGCACCCGGGCTGATCGATGTGCATTCCCACTTCCGGGATCCGGGACTGACCTACAAGGAAGATATCGTGACCGGCGCGGCCGCGGCCGCCGCGGGCGGATATACCACCGTGGTGTGCATGGCAAACACCAGACCGCCGGTGGATTCGCCGGAGGTCTGTGCGGATCTGGTCCGGCGCATGCGGGATCTTCCCATCCATGTCCGGACGATGGCCAATGTGACAGTCGGAATGCAGGGGAAGGAACTGACCGACATGGCAGCCCTCAAGGCGGCCGGCGCGGCGGGATTCACGGACGACGGTGTTCCGATCCTCGACGAGAGGCTTCTGATGCAGGCTTTCCGCAGGGCAAAGGAGCTGGATCTGCCGGTGAGCCTGCACGAGGAGGACCCTGCCTTCATCCGGATGGCGGGCGTCAATGCGGGGGAGACGGCAGAGCGCCTGGGACTCGGCGGCGCCTGTGCACTGGCGGAGAACGTGCTGACGGCCCGGGACGGGCTTCTGGCGCGGGAGACGGGCTGCCGGGTGGATATCCAGCATGTCAGCAGTGCGGTCACGGTGCGGCTGATCCGCTTCTTCAAGGATCTGGGGGCGGATCTCTGGGCGGAGGTGACGCCGCAGCATCTCTCCCTGACCGAGGAGGCGGTACCGAGGCGCGGCGCGATGGCAAAGGTGAATCCCCCGCTTCGCACGGAGGCGGACCGGCAGGCGCTGATTGAAGGGCTTTTGGACGGCACGATCGATATGATCGCCACCGACCACGCGCCGCATGCGGCGTACGAGAAGGCGCGGGGCATTCTGACCGCGCCCAGCGGGATGATCGGGCTGGAGACCGCACTGGCACTCTGCATCACGAACCTGGTCCGGACGGGACGGATGACCCTGCCGGAGGTTCTGGGAAAACTGTCAGCGGCGCCGGCGTCGTTCCTGAAAATATCGGACCATGCGGGGTCGCTGGCGCCGGGGATTCCGGCGGATGTCGTGCTCTTTGACCCGGCGGAGGCCTGGACGGTGGAGGCGTCGGATTTTCACTCAAAGTCCTCCAATTCCCCCTTCCTCGGGGAGACGCTCACCGGCAGGGTCCGGATGACCATCGCGGGCGGAAGGATCGTCTACAGCCGCGCCATGGAGGGCCGAATCACCCCGGCGGGGTGATATTCCGTGCGGCTTCCGGGCTGTTCAGAGGTGGAAACATCCGGTTGACAGAAAACCACTGCAATCACTATAATAGAAGAACAGCGGGTTTTCCCGCAAATTCACACGGAAGAAAGAAGGATCAGCCATGAAGCACATTCAGACACTGAATACCCGTGACATGAAGGTAAGCGCTGTAAAGGGCGGATGCGGCGAGTGCCAGACTTCCTGCCAGAGCGCATGCAAGACCAGCTGCGGTATTGCAAACCAGAAGTGCGAAAACGCAGACGCGGAGTAAGCCGCGCTGCATCGTGTCAGGTACACAACAAGCTGCCGGAACGCGGTGTCTACTGCGTTCCGGCATCCTTTTACATCCATATGGCGCTGCGGCAGGCTGCCGCGGCTGTCCTTTGATACAGAACAGAGAAAGCTTCAAGACAGGAAAGTTTCAGAACAGGGATTGGACAGAAGAAGATGATACATCAGTATAAAATGAACGGCCGGAATATTGTCCTGGACGTGAACAGCGCCAGCGTGCATGTAACCGATGATCTCGCCTATGACGGCATCGCCCTGATCGATTCCGGGATGGACCGGGAGTCGGCGGAGGCCGCCCTCCGGGACAAATATCCGGAGGCGTCCGCACAGGACATTTCGGATACGTTTGACGATATTGCGGAGCTGACCCGCGCCGGAAAACTGTTCTCGGAGGATCCTTATGAGAATCGCCTTCCGAATCTGAAGGAGAGAAACCCGGTGGTCAAGGCCCTCTGTCTTCTGGTTGCCCACACCTGCAACCTGAACTGCTCCTACTGCTTTGCCTCGCAGGGAAAATTCAAGGGGAACAGCGGCCTGATGTCCTTTGAAACCGGGAAGCGCGCGCTGGATTTTCTGGTGGAACATTCGGGAACGCGCCGCAACCTGGAGGTCGATTTCTTCGGCGGGGAGCCGCTGGTCAATTTTGACGTCTGCAAAAAGCTGGTGGCCTATGCGCGGAGTATTGAGAAGGAAAAGAACAAGAATTTCCGCTTCACGCTGACGACGAACGGTATCAATCTGACCGACGAGGTGATCGACTGGGCCAACCGGGAGTGCTACAACGTCGTCCTCAGCCTGGACGGCCGGAAGGAAGTCAATGACCGTTTCCGCGTGGACGCGGCCGGGCACGGGAGCTATGACCGGATTGTGCCGAATTTCCAGCGCTTTGTGGAAAAGCGCGGGGACCGCGGCTACTACATGCGCGGGACCTTCACCCATTACAATACGGATTTCACAAAGGACATCTTCCATATGGCGGATGACCTGGGCTTCACCGAGCTTTCCATGGAGCCGGTGGTCACCTCGCCGGAGGACCCGTGCCATCTGACAAAGGAGGACCTGCCGGCCCTGTTTGAGCAGTATGAGATCCTGGCAAAGGACATGCTGCGCCGGGAGCGGGACGGAAAGCCGATCACATTCTATCACTACATGATCGACCTGCAGCATGGCCCGTGCATCTACAAGCGCATCTCCGGGTGTGGGTCCGGGACGGAGTATATGGCGGTAACCGCGTGGGGCGACCTGTATCCCTGCCACCAGTTTGTGGGGGATCCCTCCTATAAGCTCGGCAATGTGTGGGACGGCGTGACCAACCAGGAACTGCGCGATGAATTCAAAACCTGCAATGTCTATGCCCGCCCGGAGTGCCGGAACTGCTGGGCAAGACTGTACTGTGCCGGCGGCTGTGCGGCGAATGCGCTGCACGCCACGGGCGATATCCACGGTGTATACGAGTACGGCTGCGAGCTGTTCCGCAAGCGCATGGAGTGTGCCCTGATGATGAAGGTGTGCGAGGCCGAGGAAGGGCTTCCCTCCTCGGAGGGCGTGCTGGGGAGCAGTGCGGAAGCGGGATCCTGTGAAGAGGACTGCGCCTCCGTGGAGAACTGCACGGCCTGCGGAACGTGTGAGTGAGCGGGCAATCCGTCGGGCCGCGGGGCGGCAGACTGCGCCGCCGGCAGAATGAATCGGTGAGCGGGTCAGCTGTCTGCACCAGAGCACAGAATATACAGAAAGGAAGAGCACATGTCCATCCTTCGGCTGGAAAACAAGGGGGAACCGGATATTCTGCCGGTTCCCGGCGTTTTTATCGATTACTACCTGCCGGCGGCATCCGGTCAGGACATCAAGATCTTTCTGTACCTGCTCCGGCAGGCGTCTCGCAGTGCAAGTCTTTCGACCGGAAAAATGGCGGTGGATCTGGATGTCGCCGAGGTGGATGTTCTCCATTCGCTGGAAAACTGGGAGGAAGCGGGGCTGCTCCGGCTGAAATGGGATTCGATTGGCCAGATGGAGGCCGTCGAGATCTGTGACATTGAGGAGGCAGCCGCCCGGGAGCGGGGCGGTGTTTCGCCAGAGAAGGAGACTGCCGGGCCGGAGCCGAAAGCGGCAAGGCCCGCGGGTCAGCGGCCGCAGGCGAGACCGGAGCCCGTGCCTTCGCGCACCGGGGCGGAGGAGACCGGCGTCGGGATTTCCGATGCGGACTATGAGGAGATCCGCGGGGATTCCGGCTTCCTGGGAACGGTATACATGATGCAGATGACGGTCGGCCGGAATCTGACTGCCGAGGAGGAGCGCAAGATTGCGTCCATCTACGATTACTTTGGTCGGAAGACGGCCCCGCTGGAGCGGATGATGGACGCGGCGGCCAAGGCAGCAGCCGGCGCCGGCCGGAGTACAACCTTTACAGACTTTGAAAATGCGGCGCTGGCCGCCGTTGCGGCATCTCCGGCGGGAGCAGGGTCCGGATCCGGACCTGCCGGAACGACAGGAAGCGCCTCTGTCCCGGCGGGTGCCGACAGTGCCCTGGCCGGAGAGAATTCCTCGAGGGCAGTGATCCCGGCGGATTCACCCGCCGGAGGCCGGACCGCGAGGGCCATGGATGTGGAGAGGGCTTCCGGAGAGGCCGGCGGGATTTCTGCGGCAGAGAAGCCATCCGCGGGAACAATGGCAGGCGCGGATTCTTCCGCGCAGGGACTGCCTGCGGGCGGCGAAACCGGGGAAAGCCCTGCGGCGGGCCGAGACGAAGCAGGGCGCCCGGCGCCGGAGAATCCGGTGCAGGCAGTGGCTGCGGGCAGTGCGGTGCGGCCGTCCGCCCCGGCGCGGACACCGAAGGCACTGACGGCAAAGGATGAGGCGGAGCTTTCCAAAGACCCCGAGTTTACCGGCGTCACGGTGATGGCCGAAAACATGCAGGGCAGGCCCCTGTCCAGCCGGGACATGGAGATTCTCAGCTACTGGTATGTCAACTTCGGCCGGTCCACCGCCATCATGGAGGAACTGATCGATTACTGCATGGAGGCATGCAGCCCGCGCAAGCCCCTGGTCGGATATCTGGACAAGGTGGCGGTCACCTGGTTTGAGAACTGGATTGACACTGCCGAGAAGGCGCGGGACTACTCCCACCAGTACAATCGCACCGTTGACATGGTTCTGCGGGCCCTGGGCTACGGGCCGCGCAACCCCCGCGATATCACGGAGGCGGAGCAGAAAATGGTGGAGGGCTGGCAGAAAGATCTGGGAATGCCGCCGGAGCTGATCCAGATGGCGTGCGAGCGCGCGGCGAATGCCACGGGAAACCGGTTTGCCTATGCGGGCAGGATCCTGGAGCAGTGGCATCAGAAGGGCATCGCCACGCCGGAGGATGTGAAGAAGGAAGACGAGGCACATGCCGCGGAAAACCGCAGAAATTCCAAAGTGCGGATTTCCAAGAGCGCCGAGCGGGCCCACAACTTTGAGGAGCGCGACACGGACTACGACGCGGCGATTCTGCGGCGGATCCAGAGAAAGTACGGGGACAAGTGACAGATGCCTGTCCTCCGGCAGCCATCCGGTAGAAAAATCCGGGGTTTTGTGACAGGCCCTGGTTTCGGACGACAGGCGGTCTCTTTCGAAATCCGGCCGGAGCGCACGGACAATCGTGAATGCCGGCAGCACGCGCAGAAGGGAGGGGGATTTCCATGCCGCTGACAAACAGGCAGCATGACGAACTGATGCACCGCTACAGTGAGCGGCGCTTTGCCCATATGAATGAGAGAGACCGGCGGGCAGCAAAGATCTACCGCGACTGCCCGGAGCTTTGGAACCTGGATGAAAAGATTCAGGACGCGTCGGCGGCGGCGGCCCGCGCCGCGGTTCTCTCCGGCAGGGATTCCGAGGCGGCCCGTCTGGCGGGGGAGAAGCTGCAGTCTCTGCGCAGCGAGCGGAAGGAACTGCTGGGCCGCCGGGGGATTGATCCGGCGGATCTGGAAGTGCAGTATACCTGTCCGGACTGTAAGGACACGGGATATATCGGGCCGAACAAGTGCCACTGCCTGAAGCAGGCAGAAATCGATCTGCTGTACGCGCAGTCCAACCTGAAAAAGGTGCTGGAGAAAGAAAATTTCGATCACTTCTCGCTGGATTACTATTCCAGAGAGTATAATCCTGAGTTAAAGAAGAGTAATTACGACTACATGAAGATCGTGGAGGAGGAGTGCCGGGATTACGGGACGCATTTCCGCCCCGGCGCGCAGAGCCTCCTGTTTACGGGCACCACGGGAGTCGGTAAAACCTTTCTGTCGCACTGCATTGCCCGGGAGGTTCTGGACCGGGGCTTCTCCGTGCTGTATGTGACAGCGGTGGAGCTGTTTGACACCCTGTCGCGGCATCTGCGGTATGACCGCGGCAGCGCTGACGGACAGGATGCGGAATATCTCATGACCTGCGATCTTCTGATCATCGACGATCTCGGCTCAGAGATGGCGACGCAGTACACGATCAGCGAGCTGTTCTACTGCCTGAACGAAAGGCTGTCCGCCGGGCGGAGCATGATCATTTCCACAAACCTGAAGGTCAATGATCTGCGGGAGGTCTATACCGAGCGCATTGCGTCCCGGCTGATCAACGGCTTCGAGATCTTTCCGCTGTACGGCAGGGACATCCGCTACCTGACTTCGGACGTCTTCTGAGAAGCCCGGGAGGCGGCCGGCGGGGACAGCTGCAGGAAGAGGTTATGATATGAAGTATGATTTTGACACGGTGATCGACCGCACGGGGATGGACTCCATTGCGGTGGAGCAGGTTCCGATTCCGGACGCTCCGGTGAAAGAGGGCGTCAGCCGGATTCCCATGTGGGTGGCCGACATGAATTTTGCCACGGTGCCGGATATCCCGGAAAAACTGGCGGAGCGGGCGAAACACCCGCTGTACGGGTATTTTTCCCCGCGCAGGGAATACACGGACGCCATTCTGACCTGGCAGAAAGAGAGAAACGGAACGGACCTCTCGCCGGAGGACCTGCTGTATGAGAACGGTGTGCTCGGCGGGCTGGCCACCGCCGTGCGCGCGTTTACAAACCCCGGGGACGGCATTCTGCTGCACAGCCCCTGCTATATCGGCTTCCAGTTTGTGCTGGAAAGGTTTACGGACCGGCACATGGCCTTTTCTCCGCTCAAGCGGGATGAGGCAGGCGTCTGGCGGATGGACCTGGCCGATATGGAGCGGAAAATCCGCGAAAACCATGTCACGCTGGCGGTTTTCTGCTCGCCGCACAATCCGACCGGTCGCGTGTGGGAAAGGGAAGAGATCGAGGCGGCGATGGCGCTCTATGCAAAGTATGATCTGACGGTGGTCTCCGATGAAATCTGGTCAGACCTGATTCTGCCGGGCCATCACCATGTGCCGACGATTTCTGTGTCAGAGGATGCGGCAGACCGGGTGATCAGCCTGTACGCGCCGTCCAAGACCTTTAACCTTGCCGGCCTGGTGGGCTCGTACGCGGTGGTCCGGAATCCGGACCGGCGAGAAAAGATGAAGGCGACGGCGGATCTTACCGGCTACAACTCGATGAATCTTCTGTCTATGTACGCGCTGATCGGTGGCTATTCGGAACATGGCGCGGAGTGGACGGACCAGCTGTGCCGGGTCATCGACCGGAATGTGGAGAAAACCATGGCGTTCTTTGCGGAGGCTGCGCCGGAAATCCGGATTGCAAGGCCTCAGGGAACCTACATGCTCTACCTGGACTGCGGGGAATGGTGTACAAAGCATAAGACGGACATCGATACCCTGCTGCGCGCCGGTGTGTTCGAGGGCGTAATCTGGCAGGACGGCAGGCCTTTCCGCTGGCCGGACTCCATCCGCATGAATCTGGCACTGCCGAAAAAGCTCCTGGACGAGGCGTTGACCCGGCTGAAGCGCGTATTCCGGCAGTATCCGTAAACATCCGCCGCAGGCTGCGGCCCGCGGAACATGAGGCCCAAAGCCGCCAGCGGCCATCCATATCCGACCGCCCACGGGAAGGTACAGATTATTTCAGAAAGGGTGAAACGAATGGAAATTACAATCCGGAGAGCAGAGGAAAAAGATATTCCGCGGATCAAGGACCTGCTGACGCAGGTCAACATGGTGCATCACAAGGCGCGGCCGGACCTGTTCAAGGGCCCCGTGCAGAAATACAGCGAGGAGGAGCTGAGGGAAATCCTCAGGGACGACAGCCGCCCGATCTTTGCGGCAGTGGATGCATCGGACGTTCTGCAGGGGTACTGCTTCTGCGAGGTGCAGCGCCCGGACAACCTGCAGCTGCGCGTCAATCACCTGACCCTGTATATTGATGATCTCTGTGTGGATGAGAAAGCCCGGGGCGGCCGTATCGGGCGGAGACTGTATGACTATGTTGTGAATTACGCAAAGGAAAACGGATTTTACAACATCACGCTCCATGTGTGGCGCGGCAACGAGTCCGCGGCGAAATTCTATGAATCCTGCGGGCTCATTCCCCAGTACACCTGCCTGGAGCACATCCTGTAACACACAGGACAGTGCCCTGCGGGAGAAGAGAAAAGTTCGCTGCCAGAGATGTCGGGCATGACAGAGCGGGTTCTGTCCGCAGGAGAATAAGGTCCGTCGCCGGAGAAATGAGAAAGCATAACAAGGCGGAGCTCTGACCGCTGGGAGGAAGGATTCAGATGTGCGGCAGATTCTATGTAGATGACGATCTTGCGGAGGAGGTCACACAGATGTTTCCCGCCGCAAAGCGGGAGGGACTGCTGTCCCGGCCGGCGGGGGATGTGGTGCCTTCGCAGAAGGCGGCCGTTCTGATGCGCGGCCGCGCCGGCGCGGGAGCAGGTACCGCGGAGGATCTGCTTCTGACCAGCCGGATCTTCGGATTTGCGCTGCCTGGCCGGAGCAGTCCGGCGCCGGGCCGGATCCCGCCGGAACCGGAGGCTCCCGGGCGGTTTACCGGACAGGGAACGCCGGAATCGCCGGACCGTGTCCCGGCGGTTTCGAAACCGCAGCGGACGGCGGCACACCTCTGCATGAATGCGCGGGCGGAGACGGCGGAGAGCAGGCCGGCCTTCTGGGAAGCCATGCGGCACAGCCGATGTGTGATTCCGGTTTCGGCGTTTTACGAATTCAGTCCGGAGAAGGAAAAGGTGGCCTTCCGGCTGGGGGACGGCGTGTTTTTCCTCGGCGGCTGCGTGCGGGAAGACCGGTTTGTCATCCTGACCACCGCGCCGAACGCGTCGGTGGCGCCGGTCCATCCGCGCATGCCGGTGATCATCCGCAGGGAGGATGTGCTGCGGTGGATCCTGTCCCCGGATATCCCGCGGGACTGCCTGACCGGGCAGATGCCGGCGCTCTCGGTGCACCGGGAGTATGAACAGCTGTCTCTGGATCTGTCATCCATGATGTAAGAAACATTCGAATGCATGACTATAGTCGAAAGGAGGTCTGCCTGACGGCAGAATGCGTTTCGCTCCTGCTGCGAAAGCGGCAGGGATTCACGCATACAACAGATCAATGAATGGTGCACAGGCAATGGTAAAATGCCTTGAAGCGGAAGGAATTCGCACGATCTTCGGAATCCCTGGGGTTGCGATTGCACCCTTTTATGATGCCCTGTATTCGTCTTCGATTCAGCACGTGCTGGTGCGCCAGGAGCAGGCGGCCGGCCATGCGGCGAGCGGATATGCCAGAATCTCCCGCAAGCCGGCTGTCTGCGTCACTTCCTCCGGCCCCGGTGCGACCAATCTGATCACCGCGCTGGCTACCGCCTATGCGGACAGCATCCCGCTGATTGCCATCACCGGACAGGTGTCCAGCGAACTGCTGGGACGGGATGTCTTCCAGGAAGCAGATATGAGAGGGGCGACCGAGTCCTTCGTCAAGTACAGCTATCTGGTGAAGAATGCGGACGATATTCCCCGGATTTTCCGGGAGGCGTTTTACATCGCATCCACCGGGCGCACCGGCCCGGTCTTGATTGACATTCCCTGCGATGTGCAGAAAAAGGAGCTGTCGGGCGCGTTTGTCTATCCGCAGACGGTGAATATCCGCGGGTACAAGCCCAAGGTGTCCGGCAACAACCCGCAGATGGCCAAGGTGGTTGCGGCGATCAACCGCTCGAAGAAACCCCTGATCTGCGCCGGCGGCGGCGTGATTCTGGGCAGCGGCGAGGAGCTGGTCCGGCGCTTCTGCGAGAAGAACCAGATTCCGCTGGTCAATACGATGATGGGAATCGGCGTGATGCCCAAGAACCATCCGCTGTATTTCGGTATGCTGGGGAACAACGGGAAGCCCTATGCCAACCGCGCGGTGGCAGGCAGCGACCTTCTGATCATTGTCGGCGCCCGGGTGGCTGACCGCGCGGTTCCGAAGCCGTCCGCCCTGGAAGACCAGGTGTCGATTATTCACATCGACATTGATTCGGCGGAGATCGGCAAGAACCTCGGCCCGACGATCCCCCTGGTCGGCGACGTGAAGAATATTTTCTCCGCGCTGCTGGAGGCGGATATCCATATCAACACGGACAGCTGGATTGAACAGCTGCGGGAGATCAAGGCGGGCACCGTGGATCACCGTGTCTTCAGCGACCGGCTGGTCAATCCGATGCTTTTTGTGCAGGCCCTCTCCGAAAAGATGGACGATGACGCCATCTATGTGGCGGATGTCGGACAGAACCAGCTGTGGTCCGCAGACAACTATATCATGAAGAACGGGCGTTTCCTGACCACCGGCGGCATGGGAACCATGGGCTATTCCATCCCGGCAGCGATCGGCGCCCGGCTGGCCTCCGGAAAACAGGTGGTTGCCGTGTGCGGCGACGGCGCATTCCAGATGTCCATGTTCGAACTTGCCACGATTGCCGATCTGCAGATCCCGCTGAAGATCATTGTGGTGAAAAACCGCTACCTGGGCCTGGTGCGCGAGCATCAGGAAAAGGTGTACGACCGGCGCTATTCCGGCGTGGAGCTGCACGACTATCCCAAGCACAGCAAGCTGGCGGAGGCCTATGACATGCACTACTATGAGATGAACAGCAATGAGGACCTGAACGGGACGCTGGATGAGTTCCTGGCGGACCCGAAGGCATCCCTGATGGTGTGCAGCGTGGATTCGGCCAACAATACGATCTGAGAGATCAGGAGAGGAAAATGAAAGGGATTTTTTCGGTTCTGGTGGAAAACAAGGACGGCGTGCTGTCTCAGATCGCGGGACTCTTTGCGCGCCGCGGCTATAACATCGACAGCCTTGCGGTGGGTGAGACGGACCACCGGGACGTCTCCAGCATGACCATCGTGTCGACCGGGGATCAGCGGACGATCGATCAGATCGAGAAGCACCTGAACAAAAAGCTGGATGTCATCAAGGTGCGGCGTCTGGAGGAGAGCACCAGCGTCGCGCTGGAGATGATGCTGATCAAGGTTTCCTATCTTGCCACGACCCGCAGCTCGCTGATTGAGCTCTGCAATATTTACGGCGCAAAAATCATGGGAGTGACACCGAAGTCCATGGTGATCGAGGTGCACGCATCCCCGGATGAGATCAGCAATTTCATCGAGCTGGTCCGCCCGTTCGGCATTCTGGAGGTGCAGCGGACCGGCGCCATCGCCATGAGCAAGACGTGACGGCCTGTGTTAGGACGTCACACTGATAGCGGAAGTATACTTTTCTCACGGCTTTCCTTTAAAGCCATGCCTATGACAAAGCCGTGAGAAAATAAGATTTTGCACCAATTTTTGTATTAGCTGGCGAATGGTAGCGCTATAACTTAATATTTAGCGTCTTGTCTTGCCAGAATGAAGCTTTATAGTGAAGCATTAGATTAGCATCATCTTTCGGAACTTGAAAATAGAGATCGGCAGACTTCTTGCCACTCGGGGCTAGATCGCCGCTATTAAGAGCACCATCTACCGTAAACTGCAAACCTGCATCAATACTTTGAATGTCACCATCGCTATCTTGAAGCTCCCAATCGTAAGAATTGTAAGAGAGCTTCTCGCTGGATTTATTTTCTATTTTAATGCTAACTTTAACAAATTCCTTACCTGATTCAGGTTGGTAAAACTCATTATTGGAATTATAGTTTCGCTCAACCGAAACTACGGTTACCTCTCTTCCTTCATAAGAAATTACATCACCAACGGCAAAATCGGTTTTTTCTTCGGCCTCTTGATTAGAAACGTTTGAGCCACTATTTTCACCCACTTTAGTAGGTTCATTTTTATTTGAAGCACCGCCACCGATTGCTACTAATACGACGATAATAATTACCCAAAACCACCATTTCTTAAATATAGGTTTTTTGTCAGATTTTTTAGCGTCTTTCTCGCTCATTTTTATCCTCCGCACCATTTATAATAAACCTGCATGAATCATTGGTGCTGAATAAAAACGACACCGCAGGGTGTCTATTCCTATATTCGCAATTAGGTATTACCGTCATGCTTAGCGGTGCCGTTTAAATACGGTAATTCGCCAAAACACGGCGCTAATTGCGCTTATTTAAATATAGGAATAGACAAGATTATTATATCACAGTGAGGCTTTTACCGCTTTTTGAGCTTACTATGTTCTATTTTTTATATATTCGAAAATGTAGGAAAATTTTGTTATGTTATACCTAACAGTGGAGGAGAGAGGAAACTTCCACATGCTAAGTAAAGCAGAGAAAAAGACACTTATAAAACGTTTTTATACCGGTGAATCGGCAAAGGATATTGCACATGAGAATAATATCCCATTATCTACCTTGTATTATTGGATTAATAAAAACAAACCTTTGAGAGCTAATCGGTATAGCCGTTTTACGCAAGCGGAGTACCATGAGCTAAAAAATGAAGCAGACAAACTAAGCATCGAAATAGAAATATTGCAGAAAGCCCTGGATTATTTAAACATTAGTAGACGTAGTCGACTTCAGTTTTCCGAAGAAATATATTCACTGTATAGCTCCAGAGTTATCGCTCGAGCTCTTAAGATAAATAGGTCAACCCTCTACCATCATATAAATCATAATAAAAATGAAGATGCATGGTTCTATAAATACGAAGAAAGAATGAAGTCCGAAATTCTTAAAGTCTACGCCGAGCACAATGGAAATATCGGAGTCGAAAGAATTGTTGCTATTTTTAGAAGGAAGGGTATAAGGACGAGTAGTAAATATATTTCCAAATTACTTGGCGTGCTAAATCTTAGAAATACTAAAACCGAGATTGAACGTCGCCGAAGGATGGAAATAAAAGATATCAGAAAGCACAATTTACTTCTTAGAAATTACGAAGTTATGAAACCAAATCAAGTTTGGCTAACAGACTCGACTCTCGTATATATAAATAAGAGACCCTATTGGGTATGTATATGTATGGACTTATTCTCAAGAAAAGTGCTTTCCATACGCATTAGTCCTAACAATAGTACAAGGCTATCTAAAAGTACGCTCGTAGCAGCTATACAAAATAGAGATATAAAGCCTGGCCTTATCCTACACTCTGACCGTGGCTCTAACTTTATTTCCTACACATATAACAAATATCTAAAAGACCATCATATAATTCACTCGTACTCTAGGCCATCCACACCAACAGACAATGCGCCACTCGAATCATTCAACAGGACTCTAAAAGATGCAATTTTATTAAATGAAGCTGGCAAATCATATAGTACGGTTAGAAAACATATTTCCAAGTTTATGGACTATTACAACAACAAAAGACCTCACAGTTCGCTTAACTATTTATCGCCTAACGAATACGAAGACAGATATCAGGCCGGAGCTATATAGATATCTGGAATATAGATTTTTCTAAGATTATAAGAGAGAAAATAGCAACTTGAGTGGTTCAAATATGGTATGTTTTAAGTTTTTGCATCCGAAATTTTCAAATAACACAAATAAGCATAAATTAAAAAGCAATCTGCAAAAGTTGGAATTTTCCAAGCATTTAGTGCAGATTGCATGGGGACTAACAGCTTGCTTTTTCGCTTAACTCTTTTGCGTGATATACGAAAAACGTATGCACCAATTATGTCAGACGTGCCTGTACGGTATATCTATATGCACCAGTTTTTTCAGCCTATATTTAAAGTGAAACTTTGCACCAATTTTAGACAAAAATCTCACAGCCCTGCCTTGCGGTTGTATGTAGAGTAAAAGCCGTGAGAAAATGAGAATTTGCACCAGTTCTATTGATTATCGTCGGCTAGGTCGTCTTACTATGGATTGAATGTTGTCGGTTATATGGTATAATTATCTAAAATGTCTATTATGACTGAAACGGAGGTACGTCATGAGGATACAGTCTATAAATATACAAAATTTAGAAAGCTACTACAATGTCATATAGACTTTAGTAAAGAAACCACACTATTTGTTGGCGCAAATAATAGCGGAAAAACATCCGCTATGGATGCGCTTGGAAAATTTCTAGCTGAACGCAATTTTGCCTTTAATGATATCACTATATCTAAACGAGCAGATATTAATAAAATCGGCGAGGAATGGAGCCAGGAAAACTGCAATGAGCCTACGGATTTATTGGAGTGGGAGTCACTGGTTCCTCAAATGGATATTTGGCTAAATGTGTCCAATAAAGAAATTCATTATGTAGCCGAAATAATTCCAACGCTAAAGTGGCGTGGCGGAAAGTTGGGTGTCCGTCTATCTTTCTTTCCTAAGAATGTTTCTAAGTTATTTGCAGAGTATAGGGAAGCTTATTTTGCAGCGCGTAAAACAGAAAAGTCAAAAGAAAAAGTAGATGTCAATCTGTACCCAAGGAATTTATGCGAGTTTCTTGAGCGTAATATAAATACATATTTCTCAATGAAGGCATTCATTCTTGATCCTACTCAATTTAATGGGAAAATTCCGCAGTCTACGTCTTTTGAAATGGAATGTTTTACGGACAATCCATTGAAAGATATTATTAAAGTGGATATGATTGATGCTCAGCGAGGCCTTACAGATCCGGATAGCCCTGATAGTAATGAGCGAGCTAAAAGACAGCTATCAGATCAGATGCGCAGCTATTATGATAAACATCTTGATCCGGAAAAGTCTCCGTTGCCTGAAGATTTAGAAATACTGAAAGCCACTGAAGACGCTGAGAAAGCATTTAATAAAAATCTCGAAATCAAATTTGCGCCTGCAATTCATGAACTAGAAAGTCTTGGATATCCAGGGGTGGCCGATCCTAAGCTTACAATTGTTACGAAAATGACTACAGGCGAGACGCTAAAACACGACTCTGCTGTGCAGTATGCGCTCAGCAGGAATGATGATACATTAAAATTGCCAGAAAAATACAATGGACTAGGATATCAAAATCTTATCTCTATAGTCTTTGATCTCATGCGTTTTAGGGATGACTGGATGCGCGAAGGAAAAGCCAAGCGGGAGCAGACTGATGATAATTCAGTAATTGAGCCGCTTCATTTAGTCTTGGTTGAAGAACCGGAAGCGCATCTTCATGTGCAAGTACAGCAAGTATTCATTCGTAAAGCATACGATGTATTGACGAATCATAAATTTATCAAAGAAAATGAACATTTTGATACTCAATTGGTGATCAGTACTCATTCAAGCCATATTGCCCGAGAAACCAATTTTGCTGATTTGCGCTATTTTAAACGGCTATCGGAGGGGGCGGAAGGAAATATTGCGACTTCGAAAGTAATCAACCTTTCTGAGGTGTTTGGTAATGGCGATGAAACCGATAAATTCGTCACACGTTACTTACAAACAACCCATTGCGATTTATTTTTTGCAGATGCTGCTATTCTTGTGGAAGGATCGGCGGAAAGTATGTTGCTACCGCATTTTATTCGAAATAAATA
>OMZJ01000164.1 GCA_900315495.1 uncultured Lachnospiraceae bacterium | reverse complement strand
GCTGCAGATCCGTTTCCTGCGGCGCTCCGCTGCCGCGGACGAGTTTCTTTGAACACTCCGCTGCCTGCGATTTTCTCAATGGCTCTCAGCTGTTGCGGACGAATTTCTCATGACATTTCGGGCAGGTGATCTCGATGTGCCCCTTGCCCTTGGGCACCCGGATCTTGGCCCGGCACTCCGGGTTCGGGCAGGTGTAGATGTGATATTCCTTCCCGTATTTCAGATTCAGTTTGATTGTCTGAAAGGCCGACCGGATGTTCCGGCCCACCTGCCGGCACCAGTTTCCGACCGCTCTGCCCTTTCCGGAGCGAAAGAACGCCTGCACCTTGTATTTCTTGTCCAGATACCAGGCATTCTCATTGCGCCGCGCCTGCAGATTTCTGGAAAAAATCCGGTAATAGTCATAGATCAGAACCGCGACTGCAATGACGCTGAGAATTCCGCCCAGGAAGAAAAAGCTCAGCACAAGACAGATCAGAACCACTGCGGTCAGAAACCGGGTCAGTTCGTCACTCCCGTAGCGGCCGCTCATAAAATTCTGCAGCTTATCTCTCCATTGATTCATATTCCCCTCCGACAGACTGAAATGCTGCTGTATGCCGCCCGGCGGCACCCCTGCGGCAAAGCGGAAAGCCCCGTTAACATCGGAACATCTGCCGATCTTTCCTTCCGCGCAGCAGCCTTTGCCATTCGCTGTGAAAGGAACCGGCAGATCTGTCGAAAAACTGGATCTGCAAACACCTTACAGGATGGTTCCTTCGTGCGGAATTATAACATACTTTGTGTGTCTGTTCTGTGAATCCGCCGGAGGTTTTATGAACGTTTTCTAAAAACTGTATGAACTTCCGCCGGCTGCCGCTCAGTCTGTTCCCAGCTCCTCCACCAGCTCGGACAGCTCCTCCCAGCGGTTCATCTTCGCATCCAGCGCGCGCTCAGTCTCCTCCTTCTGCGCGGACAGTTCTGTCAGCTTTGCCGCGTCGGTGGCAGCTTCCTCCATCTGACGGTCCAGGTCTGCGGATTTCTGCTCGAGTGAAGCGATCTCATCCTCGATCACCGACCACTCTCTCTTCTCATTGAAGGAGAGCTTGCGGCGGTGCACGGAATGATACCGCTCCTGGGTTTCGGACGTGCTGGCGTTTCCCTGTCCGGCGCCGCCGGCATTTCTGCGCCGGTTCCCGGTTTCCGTACGGCCCGGCTCAATGGCCTTTTTCTGCGCTGCCTTTTCGCTGGTCTCCGCTTCCGCCTCCGCCCGGGCCGCCGCGGATTTCTCCGCATAGTCGCTGTAGTTTCCCTCATACTGGCGCCAGGTTCCGTCCTCCAGCGCAAACACCCGTTTCACAATGCGGTCGAGGAAGAAGCGGTCATGGGAAACCGTCACGACAATGCCCTCAAAGCTGTCCAGGAAGTCCTCCAGCACCGCCATGGTCTCGATATCCATGTCGTTGACCGGCTCGTCCAGGAGCAGCAGGTTCGGCGCCTCCATCAGAACGCGAAGCAGATACAGCCGCTTTTTCTCCCCACCCGAGAGCCCACCGCACTTTTGCCGTTGCACGGCCGGCGGAAAGAGGAAGCGGTCGAGCATGACCGAGGCGGAGACCAGCCCGTCCCCGGTGCGCACATATTCCGCCGCGTCCCGGATGTAGTCGATCACGGTCTCCGATGGATCCATATATCCGTCCTCGGACGGATCCGACAGCGGGAGTTCCTGCCGGTAATAGCCGATCTTCAGCGTGATCCCGGTTTTTCTCGTGCCGGTGTCCGGCGCCAGCTCCCCGGCCAAGATCCGCATCAGGGTTGTCTTTCCGCAGCCGTTGGGCCCGATGATGCCGATCCGGTCGTTCCGAAGGAAAATGTAGCTGAAATTGGAGAAGAGGCGATGCCCGCCCATGGATTTGGAGATGCCCGAGACCTCCAGCGTCGTCCGGCCGAGGCGGGAGGAGACGCTCTGCAACTCGGCCGATTTCCCGCGCTTCGGCCCTTCCACGGCCTGCAGCGTCTCAATGCGGTCGATGTGAGCCTTCTGCTTTGTGGAGCGGGCGCGGGCGCCGCGGTTCAGCCAGGCCAGCTCCGTGCGGAGAATGTTCTTCCGCTTCTTCTCCGCCGCGTCCTCCGCCGAGAGCCGCTCCGCCCGAATCGCCAGATAGCCGGCATAGTTTCCCCGGTACGAATAAATCTTTCCCTGGTCCAGCTCATCGATGCGGTTCACCACGCGGTCCAGAAAATACCGGTCATGGGTGACCATGATCAGCGCCGTCCGCATGTTCCGGAGGTAATTTTCCAGCCATCCGGTCATCGCCAGATCCAGATGGTTGGTCGGCTCGTCCAGAATCAGAATGTCCGCGGGCAGAAGCAGTGTGCGGATCAGGGACACCCGCTTTTTCTGGCCGCCGGAAAGGGACTCGCAGGATTTATCGTACTCCGGCAGGCCGAATTCGGTCAGCATGGCCCGCGCCTGCGGCTCCGCGCTCCACTGCTCTTCCTCGGAGAGCCCGGAAAGGCAGTACGCCAGGGCTGTATCCTCCGAATGGAAATCCGGCGTCTGCGGCATGTACCGGATCACTTTGCCGTTTGCCTGCGTGCGCACGCCCGTATCCGGTTCGTCCACCCCCGCCAGAATGCGTAAAAGCGTCGTCTTGCCGGATCCGTTGCGGCCGATCAGGCCGACTTTCTCCCCTTCATTGAGGTAAAAATCCACATCGGACAGGAGGACTTTTTCCCCGTACCTTCTCGACGCGTGTTCCAAAGAAAGAAGACTGCTCTCTGCCATTTTCCGCCCCTGCAATGCAATGTAGAAAACCAGCCGGGAATGCACGCTGCAGTCCCGGCTGGCTTGAATTACCGCTCTCTAAGACTTAATTTCTCTTCAGGAAGGTGGGGATGTTGATCTCCGTCACCTGTCTGTCCGGCTTGACGCCGCGGAAGCCGGAATCAAACTTCGGCTCCGGCACCTTGCTGTCCGCGTTCTTTCCGGCATCGCTGCCCGTTGCGCGGTACGCAAAATCGGAAGCTCTCGCGCCTGTAGATTTCTTCGGGGCGTCCAGATCCTCGTTGAGGTACTGATCGGTCACACCAGTCGCAATCACGGTGATCGTCACCTCGTCGGCGGAGCTGTCGTCATAGGTCGCGCCGAAGATGATGTTGGCATCATCGCTCGCCATGCCGCGCACATACTCTGCCGCCTCGTTGACCTCAGAGAGGTTGATGTCGCCGGAGATGTGAATCAACACATCCGTTGCGCCGTCGATCGTGGTCTCAAGCAGCGGGCTGGAAACCGCGATCTTCATCGCGTCCAGCGCCTTCTCGTCGCCGCTTGCGGAACCAATGCCGATGTGGGCAATACCCTTGTCCTTCATAACTGTCTGGATATCGGCGAAGTCGAGGTTGATCAGGCTCGGGATGTTGATCAGGTCCGTGATGCCCTGAACAGACTGCTGCAGAACCTCGTCCGCCTTCTTCAGCGCATCCGGCATGGAGGTGCGGCGGTCGACCAGCTGCAGAAGCTTGTCGTTGGGGATGACAATCAGGGTGTCAACGGAATCCTTGAGCTTGGCAATGCCGGCCTGCGCATTCTTCATTCTGGCGCGGCCCTCAAAGGTGAAGGGCTTCGTGACAACGCCGACGGTCAGGATTCCCTGTTCCTTTGCCAGGGAAGCGATGACCGGCGCGGCGCCGGTACCGGTGCCGCCGCCCATGCCGCAGGTCACGAACACCATGTCCGCACCCTTCATGACGTCGCGGAGCTCATCCTCGCTCTCCTCGGCGGCCTTCTCGCCGATCTCCGGGCGGGCACCCGCGCCCAGGCCCTTGGTGAGCTTCTCGCCGATCTGGATCGCGGTCGGGGCCTTGCAGAACTGAAGTGCCTGCTTATCTGTATTAACACCGACAAGATCCACCCCGACGATATCCTCATCGACCATCCGGTTCACCGCATTGTTCCCGGCGCCGCCGACACCGATCACGACAATCTTTGCGGAATTCTCTGTATCATTCATCTTGATTTCCAACAAGGCCAGCCTCCTTATATCCCTGCACTCGAACGGGAAATTGCCTTCCCCTGATTTTTTCATCGCTCTCCGCGTCTACCGGAGTCCAATATTTTGCAGAAACTTGACAGATAAGGCTCTCCCGCGCAAAATGCGCCTTTTACGGTAAGCCTTACATAAACCGAATTATACAATAGCAAAATAGAGATTGCAAGAAGAAGATTCGCCTCTCCCGCGCCGCTTTTTTGGCATTTTGCCTCTCTGCAAGACAGATTGTTACGAGTGAACCGGCCGGAAGCGGCCGTCAGCGTAACATTGTTATTTGTTCTGAATTGCTGCCAGGCATTCTGTCCGCTGCTGCCCGCCTGATGTCGATCCATGCGCCGAGGCATGTTCCCGGACAGAGCTCTTCTGTCCGCACCGGGCAGAGCTCCGCCGTGCTCCGCGCCGATCACTCCCGCACAAAGTAAAAGTTTTCCGTGCCGCTTCCGTCGTACGTTTCCAGGTGCAGCGTACCCTTCAGACCGGTCAGCTGATCCTGCATGTCATGCAGGGCGCGGATTTTCTCTTCCAGATAATCCGGCGTGCCGATCACGACGGAGATGGTGTCCAGCTCCATGGAGAAGGCCTGCCGCTGCGACGAATCGTAGTGCACGCTGTCGGGCGCAATGCCGTATTTGTTCAGAAGCTGCAGGATGGTCAGGGCATCGGTGAATTCCTCCGCGTGATCGTCGGGCATCAGCCGCGAATACATCACCGGCTGGCGGAAGGTGAAACCGGAAAGCTCTGGAACACTGCCGCTGCCGTTCTCCGATCCGATCACATATCCTTCCTCGTCAAAGTACAGCCAGGAGTCGGCATAGGCGATTTTCCCCACCTCCGGCTTCTCCTCCACCGTGATCACGGCGCTGTGCAGGCCGGAAAACGCGACCGACCAGTTCTGAAGCATCGGCAGATCCCGGCTGTAGTCGGTAAACCAGCGGGCCTTGATCGTCAGCCTGCTCTCTGCGTCGGGGAAGACCATCCGCTCGATCTGGCTCTCTGACACATTCTGATTGCCCACGACGGAAATATCGGTCAGCCGGACGGCAAACCAGGCCGCCGCAGCGGCAGCGAACAGGCAGACTGCCGCGATCAGCGCGATCAGCGCCGCTCTCTTCCGGCGTCTGTGACGCCTGATCTTATCCTCCAGCGCAGCCAAAATACCATTCCTCTCTCTGTTGTGCAGTCAGGATACCTGTGCACAGACGTCTCTGCTGCTCCGCAGGTCCGCGGAAGCGGCAGGCATTCTCCTGCTGCTTTCGCATTTCCCCGGAAAGCAGACACCCGCGATCTGTTTGCGTTCGCGTTCAGTCCGGGAGCTTCCGCACCAGGTCCTTGAAGATGCGCCCGCGCTGTTCGTAGTTGTCAAACATGCCCCAGCTGGCGCACGCCGGCGAGAGGAGCACTTCCCAGCCGGGCCTCGCGTGGGCGGCGCACTTCTGAACGGCTTCGTCCATGTTTTCGGCAAATTCAAAGTTCGTAAATCCGTGCTTTCGGCAGCAGTCGGCGATCTTTTCCCGGGTCTGTCCGATCAGGACCAGGTAGCGGACCTTTGTGCCGAACGCCTCAATCCATTCGTCATAGGATGATCCCTTGTCGTATCCGCCGCCGATCAGGCAGGTATCCGAATCCATCGCGCGGATCGCCTGAATCGCGGCATCCGGGTTGGTCCCCTTGGAATCGTTGTAGTACCGGACGCCCCGCTTCGTGGCGGTGTACTCGATGCGGTGCTCCACCGCATGGAAGTTCTTTGCCGCCGCACTGATTTTGTCCGCCGGAACGCCCATCGCCATCGCCATGGCGGAGGCGGCCAGAATGTTTTCGTAGTTGATGCGGCCGATCAGGAGGAACTCGGAGGTCTTTCCGATCACGCCCTCCTGTCCGCGGAAGCGGTACACCAGCGTATCCCCGCGCATGAAAAATCCTTCGGAAAGCTCCTCCCGGCTGGAAAACCAGATCACAGAGGCCGGGCAGCGGTGCTGGCCGAAATCTCGCAGGACCGCGTCATCCGCGTTCAGCACACAGTAGTCTTCCTTCGTCTGGTTCTTCGCGATGGATTCCTTCACCGCGATGTAGTTTTCCATCGTCTTGTGACGGTTCAGGTGATCCGGTGTGATGTTCAGGATCGCCGACACGTGCGGATGGAAGGTGTGTGCCGTTTCCAGCTGGAAGCTGGAGATCTCCGCCACGGTCACGGTATCCGGCCTCGTCTGCAGGACCTTCCCTGTATAGGCGGTTCCGATGTTTCCGACGACAAAGGTCCGGTCCGCGCCGAAGCCGGCACGAATCATCTCCCCGACCAGGCTGGTCGTCGTCGTCTTGCCGTTGGTCCCGGTGATGCCGATCACCGTGCCCTTTTCGTAATGCCAGGCCAGCTCGATCTCACTCCACAGGGGAACGCCGGCCTTCCGGAGCTTTTCCGCAAAGGGGACGTCGGTCGGAATGCCGGGGCTGATGACACAGACGTCCGCCCACTGAACCAGGCTGTCAGGGAGCTCTCCCAGCACCAGCTCCGGTCGGCTGCCCTCAAACTGAGAAAGGATCTCGTCCCGTTCCTTCTTCTCATTGCCATCGTAAAGAACCGTCGGCTCTCCCGCCGAAAGCAGCATTTTTGCCGCCCCGATGCCGGAGATTCCGCACCCTGCCACCAGAAAATTCCTGTTTTCCATTGCTCTCTTCTCTTTTCTCTGTTTCAGCGCAGCGTCAGCTGCGCGATACAGCCGCAAAACCGAACGCTGCCTTCCCGGATCTCTCGTCTGCCGCGCGGGCCCGGCAGTCCGGCAGCAGGAAGCAGAAGCTCCCTCTGCCTTCGGAAACGAACTGCAGTTTACAGCGCCAGCCAGGCGATCAGGCACAGGATCAGGGTTGCCGCGGTGAATACCGTCACTACCCGTGTCTCGGACCAGCCGCCCAGCTCAAAGTGATGGTGAATCGGTGCCATCCGGAAGAAGCGCTTTCCGTGGGTCTTCTTAAAATAGAGCACCTGGATGATGACGGAGATCACCTCGATCAGGTAGATCAGGCCGGCAATCAGGATGAACAGCGGCATGCGCAGCACGCAGGCCATCCCGGCCACAAATCCGCCGATGGCAAGGGATCCGGTGTCGCCCATGAAGACTTTTGCCGGATAAGCGTTGAACAGCAGGAACCCGAGCAGAACACCCGCCATGGCAGCGCACAGAGGTGCGGCCCCGTTTCCGAGTTTCTCCGCCGCAAAGGCAAAGAACAGCGCAACCACAATGCTGACCGAAGCGCACAGCCCGTCCAGGCCGTCCGTAAAATTCGTGCCGTTGTCGGTCCCCAGCACCGCCAGGAAGCAGAACGGGATGTAGAGCCACGAGAGGTTCACCGTCTTCCCCCCGGTAAAGGGTAGAAGGATCTGGGTTCCCACGGAATCGCTCATCACGCAGTACCAGCAGAACAGTGCAGTAAATACGATCTGCACCGCCAGCTTCTGCTTCGGGTTGAATCCCTCGGACTGGTGCTTCCGGATCTTCAGGAAATCATCGATAAAGCCGGTGAGGCCGAATCCCAGGGTCAGAAGCAGCACCGGCCAGACAGCCGGATGCCGGATACCCAGAACGATCCCCACGGCGGTCAGCGCAGTCAGGAATGCGCAGCCTCCCATGGTCGGCGTGCCCTGCTTCTTCAGATGGGCCTGCGGGCCGTCATCGCGCACTTCCTGCCCGAACTTCAGCCGGTGCAGGATAGGAATCGCCGCGTGCACCAGCAGTGCACTGAGAATGAACGAAACGATCAGCGCCAGAATGGATTCTGTACTCATATTGTCTCCCTTTTTGCACTCAGCCCGCACTCTCCGGATCCGGCAGCGCACTGTCGGGATTCAGGATCTCATCCGGGGAAATCAGCAGGCTGCTTGTGTCTTCCCCGGATCCGTCGTCCGCCGGCGGCTCGGGAGTGCCGAGCGGCCCGCCCTCGAGATTTTCCATGCTCAGCGTTCCGTCGTTCCACTCCTCGTCGGAGGCGGCTGCCCCCGTGGTGTCATAGCGGTAGCGGTCCACATCAGCCGCATCGTCCGAATACACGCCGATGTAATCCAGCACGGCACCCCAGATCTCACCGGAGAGCTGCTGCGCCGGATAGCTGTCGGCCTGCAGCGCGCCGCCGTACTCGTCGATCGTCACATAGAGGACCAGCTGCGGGCTGTCCTCCGGAACCGCCGAGATGACAGAAATCAGGTACTTCTTGTCCGCCCGCGGCAGCTTCTGTGCCGTACCGGTCTTGGCGATGAAGTGGTATCCGCTCAGATATTTTCCGTCCGCGTAGGGCATCCGGCCGCCGGTTCCGCTCTCCCCGTAGACAACCAGGGAGAGCGCCTCGCGCACCCGCCTTGAGGTCTCCTCACTGATCACCTGCCGCACCGGCTCCGGCTCGATGGTCTGCGCCGTGGTGCCGTCCGCATTGAGAATCGCCGAGACCACATAGGGGCGGTAGTAGGTTCCACCGTTGATCGCGGCGCTGAACGCGGTGGCCATCTGCAGCATGGTGACGTTGTAGCACTGCCCGAATGCGTTGGTGGCCAGATCCAGATCCGTCATCTGGTCCTCCGGGAAGAGCAGGCCCGCGCAGTTCACCTCCCCCGGGAGGTCAACGCCCGTCAGCTGCCCGAAGTTGAACATCTTCTGGTATTTGACGAAGTTGTGGACGCCGAGGGCCTGGCCGATCCCGACGAACGCCACGTTGCAGGAGTTTTCCAGGCCGATCTCGGCATTGATGTCGCCGCAGCCGCCCAGGTCCTTGTTATGGCAGTTGATGATGGTCGAACCGACCTGGATCGATCCGGGATCCGAGAACGGCGTATCCTCCGTCACCGCGTTCTCTTCCAGCGCGGCCGCGTAGGTGATGACCTTTCCGGTGGAACCGGGCTCATACGACGTGGAAATCATGTCATTGCGCCAGATGGAGTTGAGGACATAATCCGTCGTCGGGTAATTGTCAAAATCCCAGTCAAATTTGTCGGCAGAGGGATCCGCGCCGCTGCCTCCGACTGCGGCGGTGTCCTGGCCATCTGCCTGTGCTGCCTCCTCGGAAGCTGCTGTGCCCGCCGTCTCCTGCGTCTGTGCCGTGTCGTCCGCTGCCGCCTCTGCCTCTTCCCCGGACGCCGAGGATTCCTCTTCCCCGCTGTGGGCATCCTGCCAGGCCTCCAGCGCAGCGTCATAGGCCTCCTGGTTGGCGGCAAAGACTGCCTGCTCCTCCGCCGTATAAAGGGAATCCATGTTTTCCGGGCTGTTCAGATCATAATCGCTGCTGGACACATAGGCCTTGATTGCACCGGTATTGGGATCCATCGCAAGCACATCGACGGACTTGGCCGTATTGATGAGATTCCCATCGTCGTCCGTCTGTGCCAGCCATGTCTCCACCTCGTCCCGGATCAGCCGCGTCAGGTTGACATCCAGCGTCGTCTGCAGTGTTTTCCCGTCCTCGGCCGGCGTGACATCGTGCTCCATATCGGTGTTGTCGTTGATATAGCCGTAGCTCTTGCCATTGATGCCCTGCAGCACATCATCATAGTACAGCGCCAGGCCCCAGAGGCCCTGGGTGGTATCTCTCGTGGAAAAGCCGATGATCTTGCTGTCCAGCTCTGAATACGGGTAGTTGCGCCGCATCTCTTCCTCGAACCAGACGCCGGCAATCCTCGGCTCCTTATCCTTCGCGACCGTCGCTGCTGAAGGCGCCGCGCTGCCGGAGCTGTCGGACCTGCTGCCGTCGGAGGTCTTCTCCTTGTTGTCCTTTGAATTACAGGCCTCCTCCGCCGCTTCAAATTCATTTCGCTGTTCGTAGCTGACGAATACGCCGGATGCGGTTCCGTCTTCGCTCTTCACGTTGTAGCGCAGATACTGGGAGGAAGCGTTGGCCGAAATCTGGTTCAGAAGATCCTCCTCGTCCAGATCAAAGATCTGTGCGACCGTGTGCACGGTCACCGCAATCGATCCGGGACGCAGTTCCTCCGTCTCGTACATCACGCTCGGATCCAGAATCAGGCGGTACACGCTGTAGCTTCCGGCCAGCGTCAGGCCGTTGGCGTCGAGGATATCCCCGGGCTTGGCCACGTCCACGGTGGACGCATAATTGAACTGGCTCAGTGCGGACCGGGTGCTGTCCTTCGTATTCCTGGTCGTGAGAAACACCACGCGCACCGCCGCCGCGGCAAACAGGCCGGCCACCGGAATAAAAATGATCCAGATCTTTCTGCGGATCTGGATCTCCCGTTGCCTGCCGGTCAGGACCTGCGTCAGGCCGTTCCACCAGCCGCCCAGCGATGCCGCAAATTTCTGCATCCGGGCGCCGGTATTCCCGTCTGGAGAGGAAGTCTTCTGCGCCGGACGTTCTCTCTCTGCGGATTCTCCGCCCCTGTTCCTTCTGCTGTCTCTTCTGTTCTCCAAATTTTATCCTGTTCTCCTGCCCGGCGGAAGGCTTTCTCACTTTGCCGGAACGGTTTCACTCTGGGAGGCTTCATCCTCCTCTGACTTCTGATAGGTGATGACCTGGTCCTTTGACGGAACCTTCATTCCCATCTTCAGTGCCTTCTGGTAGATCGCATCCACATCGATGGAGGAATCGATCTCGGCCTTCTTTGCATTATTGTCGGAAATCCGCTGCTCCAGCTTCTCCTGCCGGCTTTCCACGGTATTCATCGCCTGATGCAGACCGGAATACGCGTAGAGATAGGTGAATCCGGCGCCAGCCACCATCAGGATGGAGAAGCCGATCACAAGGGACTGCCGGATGCTGAAATGCCTTGCCGCGTTCTGCCGCTCCTTCACCGACCGGTCAATCCGGCGCGCACGGTTCTGCCTGCGCCTCTCAACAGCGATTCCACCGCGGCGGAGAATCTCCGCCTGCTCCTCCCGCGTCATCGGTGTGCTTCCGGCGGCCTGGCGGATGACAGCACGGTTTTCCTGCGCAGCATTTTTCACTTTCTGAATCTTTCGGCGATCTGCCATGCTGTCCTCCTTTCCGTCGGTCTGCGGGGCCCGCTGTCAGAGGCGGGTCTGCCTGTTTCTTTTCCTCCGGACTGCGTTATTCCCGGATGACCCTGCCGCCCGGTCCGAGGATCCACGCGGGTTCCTCATTTCTCTCAAATACGCGAAGCTTTGCGCTCTTGCTCCGCGGGTTTTCTTCCTGTTCCTTCGGGGAAGGGACAATGGGCTTATTCGTCACAACCCGCCCCAGCGGCTTTCTGCCGCAGACACAGACCGGGAAATCGGGCGGACAGACGCAGGGATTCTGGGCGGTTTTGAAGCAGTTTTTCACGATCCGGTCTTCCAGCGAGTGGAAGGTGATCACGCAGAACCGGCCGCCGGGCTTCAGCCGCCGCACCATGCGGTCCAGCGAATCCGAGAGGACGGTGAGTTCCCCGTTGACCTCGATCCGGATGGCCTGGAACGTCTGCTTGGCGGGATGCCCCTTGCCGTGAAAGCGGGCGGGAATCGCGCGGCTGACCAGATCCGCCAGCTGCAGGGTCGTTGCAATCGGGGCATTCGCCCGCTCCCGCACAATGGCGCGGGCAATCGAAACGGCGTTTCTCTCCTCACCGTATTCCCGGAGAATCCGGATCAGATCCTGCTCACTGTAGGTATTCACAACGGTTTCTGCCGTCAGGCTCTGCCGCTGGTCCATCCGCATGTCGAGCGGCGCGTCCATCCGATAGGAAAATCCGCGCGCCCCGTCATCCAGCTGCCAGGAGGAGACGCCCAGGTCGAGGAGGATGCCGTCCACCTTTCCGATACCCAGGGAATCCAGCACCGAGTCAAAATGAATATAGTTTTCCCGCACAACCGTGGTCCTCTCCCCGAAGGGGAGCAGCCTCTGCTGCGCGGTTCTTGCTGCGTCGGCATCCTGGTCGATTCCGATCAGCCTGCCCTCCCGCAGTCTTCTGACGATTTCACTGGAATGGCCGGCGCCGCCGACCGTTCCGTCGAGATAGATTCCGTCCGGGCGGATGGCAAGATTGTCACAGACCTCGGGCAGAAGAATGGGTACATGATGAAATTCCAACTGCGGCTCCTGTATCAGCTCGAAACATCTCAAAAGGAAATGCCGAGACCCGCCATATCCTGCTCCATCGCGGCTGCCTCCTCCTCGCTGTAGTCATCCCTGCCGTCGCTGGAATCCCAGACGCCGGTATCCCACAGCTCGATGCGGCTGCCGACACCGACAATGGTGACGCTGCCGGTCAGCCCCGCATAGCTGCGGAGCTTTTCGGGAATCAGGAAGCGCCCCTGCCGGTCGGCCTCACAGACATAGCTGTTGCCGAACAGGAATCGCTTGACCTTGCGCACCGCCGGATTGGAGATATCCGGGATGGCGTCCATGGTACGGCGGATCCGGTCCCACTCGCGCAGGGAGGCCACATACAGGCAGTGATCCATGCTGCGGAAGATCTGGAAGCGCGGGCCGAGCTGCTCGCGGAAATCGGCCGGCATGATCAGGCGCCCCTTGGCGTCGAGCCCGTGCTCATAAGTGCCGCAGAAACTGCAGGAGGCAGGGATCTGGGCCGCATCCGTCCCGGAACCGGGCGCACAGACAGTGCTGTTTTCCGGTGTTTCACCGGATTCCTGTATCTGACTCATCCGCCCGCCCCCTTTCTGGCACTTTTCACCACTTTGTGGCACTTACTCTGCTATTTTAACCCTGTGCGCGGAAAAACTCAAGTTGTTTATCAAATCTTTCATTGTGAGAGAATCGAAGCGGAGGCCTCGACAGAAGAAAAAACACTGTACGGAAAGGCGATGCGAAGCCGTTTGTCCGGCCGGTGCCGCGGGCAGCCGGGATCCGGTACGGCAAAGCGCGGCAGAACCATCCTGCCGCGGACCGGCGGCGGTCAGAAATTGTCTTGAGAATCCGGGGGTTCCCTGTTATAATGCCAAGATGTGTTGAGCTTTCATTCTTCCGCGGCAGGGAGAAGAGGTTCTGCGGAAAAGGAGATCCAGAAACTATGAAACTTGGTATTGTGGGGCTGCCGAACGTCGGCAAGAGCACCCTGTTTAATTCCCTGACGAAAGCGGGCGCTGAAGCGGCCAATTACCCCTTCTGCACCATTGATCCGAATGTCGGAATCGTTGCGGTTCCGGATTTTAGGCTGGGGCTTCTCGCCAATATGTACAACAGCAAGAAGGTGACACCGGCCGTCATTGAGTTCGTCGACATCGCCGGCCTGGTAAAGGGCGCCTCCAAGGGCGAGGGCCTGGGAAACCAGTTCCTCGCCAATATCCGCGAGTGCGACGCGATCGTGCACGTGGTGCGCTGCTTTGACGATCCGAACGTCATCCATGTGGACGGCTCCGTCGATCCGGTGCGCGACATCGAGACCATCGAGCTGGAGCTGATCTTCTCGGATCTGGAGGTTCTGGACCGCAGAATCGGCAAGACCGCCCGTGGCGCCTTCAATGACAAGGGACTGGCAAAGGAGCTGGCAGTTCTCAAGAAGCTCAAGGCGGCTCTGGAAGAGGGAAAGCAGGCAAAGGATGTGACGCCGGCGGACGAGGACGAGGCAAAGTTCATCGCCAGCCTCGATCTCCTGACGTCAAAGCCCGTGATCTACGCGGCAAACGTGGATGAGGATTCCGTGGCGGATGACGGCGCGTCCAACTCCTATGTGCAGGCCGTCCGCGCCTTCGCCGCAAAGGAAGGAAGCCGCGTGTTTGTGATCTGCGCCCAGATTGAGGAAGAGATCTCCGAGCTGGACGACGATGAGAAGAGGGAATATCTGGAAAGCCTCGGTCTGGAAAAATCCGGTCTGGAGCGCCTGATCACCGCAAGCTACGATCTGCTGGGGCTTATCAGCTACCTGACCGCCGGCGAGAAGGAAACCCGGGCCTGGACCATCACGAAAGGCACCAAGGCGCCGCAGGCAGCCGGAAAGATTCACTCCGACTTCGAGCGCGGATTCATCCGCGCGGAGTGCATCAATTACAAGGAACTGCTTGACGCCGGGAGCTACGCCGCCGCGCGTGAGAAGGGGCTCATCCGGCTGGAGGGCAAGGATTATGTCATGCAGGACGGCGACGTTGTCCTCTTCCGCTTCAACGTATAATCCGGTTTTTCCGGACAGCCGTGCCGTCCGGGTTGTCTGACGGGGAACACAGAGAAATGGCTTTCAGGCAGCGCAGATGCGCTGCCTGATTTATTGTTCCGGGATCTGCGGTGCGGCGGAATGCCGCAGGAATAGCCGGAACCATTCCGGCAGAATCCGCAGGGTACCAATATTCCGGGACGAGGGCAGAAATTCTGCCGGACCGCTGGAACAGTCCGGCGCCGGCAGAGACAGGAGAAAGAAGGGAGATCCGCATTGAACGATCAGACAGCAGGACAGACGTCCGGCGGCGCGGCCGCCGCAGGCCGTGTGCCTGACAGCCGTACAGCATCCGCGGCAATGTCCGCCGGAGTACCCGCCGGGCAGGAACCGGCCGGGAAGAAACCGCTGAGCCCGGCGCAGGCCGCGGCGGTCTCCCACGGGGACGGTCCCGCGATTGTCCTGGCCGGGCCGGGATCCGGCAAGACCACGGTCATCGTGGCGCGTGTGCTCTCCCTGATCCGTGACCGGAAGGTTCCCGGGGGCCGGATTCTGGTCATCACCTTCTCCCGGGCAGCCGCCGCGGAAATGCAGACCAGGTTTCTGCGCGAAAACGACGGGGACAGTGCGGGTGTCACCTTCGGCACCTTCCACTCGGTCTTCTTCCGCATTCTCCGGCTCGCCTATCACTACGACGCCTCCAACATTCTGCGGCCACAGGAGCAGATGCAGATCTGCGGCCAGCAGGTGGAGCGTTTTCTGAAAAATCCGGAGAATCTGCGGGATCTGACCCGGCAGATCCTGGATGAAATCTCGTCGATCAAGAGCAACAGCCTCCCTGTGGACCGCTTCTACTCCGCCTGCTGCCCGGCCGAGACCTTCCGGCAGATCTATACCGCCTATCAGGAGGAACTGCAGCATCTCGGTAAAGTGGATTTTGACGACATCCTGCAGATGACGCTGGAGCTGCTTACGGCCCGTCCGGATATCTGCGCCGCCTGGCAGGCGCATTACCAGTATATTCTCGTCGACGAGTTCCAGGACATCAACCTGGTTCAGTACCAGGTCACAAAGCTTCTGGCTGCGCCGCAGAACAATCTCTTCATCGTCGGCGACGATGACCAGTCCATCTACCGCTTCCGCGGCGCGCGCCCGGAGATCATGCTGGGGTTTGAGAAGGATTACCCCGGCGCACAGAGGTACCTTTTGAACATCAACTTCCGCTCACGGCCGGACATCGTGCAGGCCGCCGGCCGTCTGATCTCCCACAACCACCGACGCTTTCCCAAGGAGATCCGCGCGGTGCGCACCGGGAGCGGCGACGTCCATCTGTGCGAGTGTGCAAACGTAAATCAGGAGAACCGGGACATCGCGCGGAAGATTCTGGCGCAGAAGGACGCCGGCGTCCCCTTCTCGCAGATTGCCGTGCTCTTCCGCACCAACATCGGCGCCCGGCTTCTGACCTATACGCTGATGCGCTGGAACGTGCCCTACCGGCTGCGGGACGCCGCGCCGAACCTCTTTGACCACTGGATTGCGCAGGATCTCTTAGCCTACCTGAAGATCGCGCAGGGCGACGGCCGGCGCTCGCTCTGGCTGCGCGTCGCGAACCGCCCCAACCGCTACATCGGAAGGGACGCGTTTCCCGATGCGGACGGAGCCTCCGCCAACGGGCTGATCGTCTATTACAGGGACAAATACTGGATGCAGAAAAAGCTGCACGAGCTGGCCTATGACCTGCGCGCGATGAAGCGCATGAACCCCTACGCCGCCATCCACTATGTCCGGAACAAGATGCAGTATGACGAATACCTGAAGACCTGCGCCAAAGAGCGCCACACCGACCCGGAAGAACTGATCGGCATCTGCAATGCCATCCATGAGTCCTCCCGGGGCATGGCCAGCGCGGAGGAATGGGAGCAGTACATGCGCGATACCGCGGAGCAGCTCAAAGAGCAGGCCGCGGCCGACCGGAACGCCGCCCCGTACGGCACAGCCGGCGGGAGCGCAGAGGAGAAGGACGCCGTCACCATTGCCACCCTGCACTCGGCCAAAGGGCTGGAATTCTCCACCGTCTTCATCCCCGACCTGAATGAGGACAACATTCCGCATGCGCGCGCGTCCAAGGACGCAGATCTGGAGGAGGAGCGGCGCCTGCTGTACGTGGGGATGACCCGCGCGCGGGATCTCCTCTATCTGTACACCGTGCGGGCGAGTGACGAACAGAACCGGGAGCCGAGCCGTTTTCTCGGGGAAATCCGGACTCCCGCTGCCGCGGGGCAGAAGGCGGCGCAGAAGCCGCACCCGTGATTTTTCACTGCCGGAGTACAAGAAAGCGGCGCCGGTGATTCCGGCGCCGCAGCACATCTTATCCGTTCATTTCCTGAGGCATGTCTCTCTGCCGTCCGCAGCCGGGCAGGACCCGGCTGTCTCATCCTCTCATCTCCTGTGACATTTTCCCCCCGGCCGTCCAAAGCCGGCTGATTCCGATCATCTCATCCGCGCACCTTCTGTGACATTTCCTCCCAGCAGGACTCCATATCGGACACCAGTTTCAGCTGCGTCCGCGCCCGGTCCAGGTTCTGGGCCGGCCGGCTGATGCGAAAATAGGTATCTCCCTCCAGGTAGTCCGTCAGGAAGCGCATCCCGCACTCCAGTGTCATGAGCTTTGCGCCCCAGGGGAGCATCTCCCGCTCTGTCTCCGTCAGCGCGTCTCCGCAGGCGGCAAGATAGCTGTCCCGGTAGATCCGATACAGCGGAAGGCTGAAATGGCAGCGGCTCTGGTCCGGCTCGTCCTCGGCGCAGTCGTTCGCGCCGAACCGGATCGCATCGCCGAAATCGTCGGCTGCCAGTCCCGGCATGACCGTGTCCAGGTCGATGATGCAGAGTTCCTTTCCGGTGTTCGCGTCAAACAGCACGTTGTTGAGCTTCGTGTCATTGTGGGTCACGCGAAGCGGCAGCCGCCCGCTTTGCCGCGCATCCGTCAGGATGGAACACTGGCTCTCCCGCTGACGGATGAAGTCCAGCTCTCTCTCCACTTCTCTCCGACGCCCGCAGGGGTCTTTCTGCACGGCGTCCATCAGCGCCTGGAAACGCTTCGGTGTGTCATGAAAATGGGGAATTGTCTCGGAGAGCTCCGCCGCCGGAAAGCTGGAGAGCGCCTTCTGAAATCGTCCGAATGCCGCTGCGCTCTCCGCAAAATCCTGTTCCGTCCGCGCAGACTGCAGGCACAGGGAACCCGTGATGAACAGATAGACGCGCCAGGCTGCCCCGTTTTCGTCCTCGTGATACAGTCTCCCGTCCGCCGTGCGGATCACCGTGAGGGTCTCCCGGTCCGGATCCCCGCCCTGCCGCAGGATCTCTGTCCGCAGGAAAGAGGTGACCAGATCGATGTTGCGCATCAGCCCGTCCACATCGCGGAAGACGCTGCGGTTGATTTTCTGGAGAATATACCTGCGCGGTCCGGCCGTGACCAGATACGTGCGGTTGATATGTCCCTCCCCGTACTCGGTGCAGGTCTCCACCGGAGCACCGAAATTCCAGGCGTCGAGAATTTGAAGCATCTCGCTTTGCTGCTGATCCATGATCTTCTTTCCTGCTTTCCTGTTGGATTCTGTCGTTGTTTCTGTCAGGTTCCTGTTTTCGTTTCGGGTTGTACCGGTCTTCCGTTTCGCTGCTCATTCTTCCGTCAGGGTCCGCTCTGTGCCGTCCCGGAACAGGATCCGGACCGACCGGCTGTCCGCGCCGCCGGCATCCACCGCGGCCACCTGATCCGGCGCCTTTTTCTCCGGGTCAATCACCGTGACAAACCGCGCCGTCCCGCTCCGGTGCGTATTGATCACGCAGGGGATTGCCTGATATTTTCCCTGCAGCGACTTTTCCGCGCAGAAGCCCTGCCATTCCGGGGTTTCCTGCCCGCAGACCGTCCGCACCTCTCCCGCGGAGAACACCAGCCGCACGTCCTTCAGGACCACGGCATGTGCTTCCTCCCGGACGACGGAATCGTCCAGATGCCACATGGCCTCGTACGAATGCGGCTGACCGTCCTCCGGCGTCATCCGGTCCACCACGACCAGATACGGGGATCTCTTCTTTTCGCAGAACGCCCCCCTGCTGTCACAAACCGTTTCCGTGCCCCGCCGGCTCAGGAAATAGACAGATCTCTCATGCCTGACCCGGATTGCGGCTTCGTCCCCATACCCTTCGTCATAGGTGCCCCGGAAAAACGATGCATCGCTTCCGATCTGGCTGACCAGTCCCGCCGGTTTCCGGATCTCCTCCGGATGCCACTGATAGTGGCAGAGCCGGTTCTGATCCGCTCCATCCACCCGGACGGTGTTGTGGGACCGCGTCGACAGAACGTATTTTCTCATCTCGGACGTGTCATAGGCGTAATTTCCGCCCTCCGTGAGGAGGAGCCTGCCGCCGGCGTAAAACAGAAGATTCAGCTTGTCCTCATGCTGATGGGCCGCGCCGAAGGGCCCCGCGTCCATCAGGGCCCACACCGCGTCCGGACCCCATCCGGAGCGCATCACCGCCATCCCGGACCAGTTCAGCGCAATGTCGGTGTAATCCGGCGCATATTCCGACGCCCCGTCCAGAAGCCAGCGGATGGAATGGGAGTCCGGCAGCATCCGGCGAAGCCTCCGGCACAGTGCGGCCACATTCAGCTTGTTCCCGTCGTTCAGGTCGGGGGTTCTCCCGTCCGGCATCATGATCTTCACCAGAAGGCTGCAGGCCAGATCCAGCCGGCGGAACATCTCCTCCGGCATCGTCTTCCCGAAGGCTGCCAGGATCTCCCACAGCCGCAGATAGTTGATCAGCACCACCATATGGTAGTTCGTGGTCAGCTCATACTGGAATCCGTCCGGGTAGATCTGCTGCGCCAGGGAATCGGTCAGCTGCCGCAGAGCCTGGCGGTACCACCGGTCCGCCTGCTTCAGCTGCGGGAACATCAGCCCGATGTAGGCCAGCCCGTTCATCTCCATGATCAGCCAGTTGTGGGACGTATAATCCCGGGAGAGCCGGTCTCCGTGCTGCCAGACGGATTTGCACCAGGTGACGATGACCTCGTCGGTGAAAGGCTCCGTATTGGCCAGCGCCATGAACACATAGGGCCAGGTACAGTTCATCCGGATGCCGCATTCAATCGTCCGCCAGCACGTGGTCTGATACCCGGAGCACGGCCCCGGATAGGCCGCCTGTTTCACCCAGGACCGGAACAGCCCGGCAGCGCAGGCCGCATACCGGAGGTCTCCGGTTTCCCGGTACCGGTGCGCCAGGACCTTCCACTCATGATGGCGGTTGAGCTGCCAGGTCCATTCCTTGTACTGATTGTACGTCGGATTGCACATCCAGTCGATCGGATTGTCCCGGCCGAAATCATGCAGGGTGCCGCAGGACATGATCTGATGTGCCAGGATCCGGTCCGCAAACATCTGCTCCGACTCCTCCGGCGCTTTCACCGCATTCTCCGGCTCTTCATAGGGGATCGCAAAAAAGCGGTCCGTGTTCTGCCGGACCCACTGCCTCATCTCTTCGGCGAATGCGTGCCTTGCGCCGGCCTCGTCGCCTGCCAGAAACTGCGCTCTGATCTGCCGCATCGCCGGCAGCTCCTCGTTCAGACATTCCGCAAAGAAAAAGCGGTCACTCATCGGTACTTCGGTCTCGTCCATTTTCGGCATTCCGGTTTCCATTGTCCTTTCCTCCCTGCAGCAGAATCTGCCGGATCGTTCCGGAGAGTTTTTTATCCCCTCTCATGCCATCGTATGTACTGTTCGGCACACGGCGGTTCCTGCAATACCCGGAAAGGCCGGCACCGGGCCCTGCCGGCGCTGGCCTTTCCGTTTTATTCTCCGTAATGATGATCCCCGGGCAGACGCAGCCCCGGCCGGATTTCCTCGCCTTTTTCAGCAGATCGTCAGGCGGATTTTAGAACTTCCCTCCAGAGGCTTCACCAGGATGCGGTGCAGCGCATGCTTCCAGGCCTGCGCCAGTCTCGCGTCGGTGACAGGCACTTCCTCGACGGCCGTTACCTCGCCGCCGTCCAGATGGAGCACCGCATGCACATCCCCGGATGCCTCCCCGAACGGCCGGAGCGAAATCGTCCGGTGATCGTCGGAGACAGCCGGCTGATCATAGACCATCAGGCTGCAGACCACCTCGTGCTTCCCGCTGTCGCGGAAGGAGAACCGGTCGTCCACCGTGATCTCCTTTCCCTTCTCCAGGCGGACCGTTCTGTTCCAGGAGGCAAGCGCCGGCAGCGGGTAGGCCTCCTGCAGTTCCATCGAAAGCTGCGCTTTGTCCAGCTCGCACTGCACCCCGGTCGCCCGGAATTCTTCGCCGGGCGCCTGCATCACGCCGTCAATGGTGGGCAGGTTGTGCCATGCCGACTGCATCGTCCAGATCTCGTACCGCTGCGGCGAAAATGTCTTCCGGCAGTAAGTCTCCACCCCGACGTCGATCAGAAGAGGTTTCCCGTCCTTATAGATGGTGAAGCTTCCCACATCATTGTGGTTGTGGCTGTCCGCGTTATTGCCCGCTTTTGCGGCGCAGACAAACCGGTCATCCCGGACAATCATCAGGCCGTTGCTGGGATACCAGACATCCGGCGGATTTTTCAATTCGGAAACATCATAATACTTCATCTGTGCGGCATGGAAGCCGCCCATCAGCCGGTAGACCAGGTTGTGCTCCCGGATGGTCAGCAGCGTTTCCGGCAGTCCCGCCTGGTAGTCCGCAGCGGCAAACGCCTGCATGTCCCGGTCCCCTGTCATCTGCGCCAGCAGAAACTCCCGGACGCCGCACCGCTCGCCGACGGCGGAGCCGTCCGCGTAGTTGATATAATACCGGTCCGCCACATGGACCTTGTAGATGTACGAGGCGATATTCTGAATCTTCGGCGTCCGTGCCAGGTCGAAAAACGCAGGATCCACGGTATGTCCCAGAAGATCCAGGATGATCATCAGGCAGAGCCCGGCGTGATGATAGTAGGAACTGCCCTCATTACAGCACCCGTCTTCCCCGTACTGGTCCATCCAGTAGTCTACACTCTGGCAGGCCTGTTTCACAACCCTTTTCCGCAGTTCCTTTTCCGTATCCGGCAGAAATACCGACAGCAGCACGTTCTGCGTACACCAGACCGTCCAGTTGTTCAGCGGATTCTTCCCGTCTCCCATCCAATGGGAATACCGGTGCAGATACGGCTCGTAAATGCGCCGGTTCAATTCATACCGGATCCGGTCCGCCACATACGGCGAAAAGTCATCCAGCTCGTCCTTTAAAAGATAGAGCACCGCCCCCAGGATGGCGCCGGTCTCGCAGGCAAACAGATCAATCACCGGGGCATTGACATCCGGCAGGGGGATCTGCCCGCGGTCCGGGTAATTGTTGTGCGGCGGAAGATCCCACGCGCTCTCATCACAGATCGCAAAAATGCCGTTGACAATGTCATCCATGAACCGCCCCTGGTGTTCCACGCACTCCGCAAGGACCAGGCTGTCCAGGACATCGCGCTTGATGAAATATCTCTTCTCAAAGCGCATCCGGTCCCCGGTGCGCGTGAAATCCAGATAGTCCGTGGCGCTCAGATACGGCCATGTGAAATGCAGGTACGGCTCCGCATGCCAGATCACGGCCTTTTTCCACTCCGCATCCAGGTTGTTCCATGCGTTCCGGTCTGAAGCCGGCGCGCAGAGGCGGTAACTATTACAGGTTCCTCCCTGTTCCGGGATCGTTTCTTTGAACATAGCTCTTTCTCTCCTTCGATCGCATCACTCATTTCGGATGCTGATTTCACAGGATGTCCGGCCTTACCCTTTGACGGAACCGATCATCACACCCTTGACAAAATACTTCTGCACAAACGGATAGATGAGCATCACCGGAATCAGGCTGACGACAATCAGCGAGTATTTGATGACTGCCGCCATGTTCGCGACCTGCGCGGCAAGCTCCGGATCCTGAATGGTCGCCGGATCGATCTGGGACGACAGCAGAATCTCCCGCAGATACAGCGTCAGCGGATACAGGCTCTTTTTGTGCAGATAGATCATCGGATAAAAGTAGGCATTCCAGTGCCCCACGCCGTAGAACAGCACCAGCACCGCAATCAGCGCCTTGGACAGCGGCAGGACAATCTTCAGGAAATAGGCAATGTCCGAGCAGCCATCAATCTGCGCAGCCTCCAGCATCTCGTGCGGGATGGAATTCTTGATGAAAGTCCGCGCGATGATCAGGTAGTAGACGCCGATCGCGCCGGGAAGGAACAGTGCCCAGGGCGTGTTGAGGATGTGCAGGCTCTGCACCACCATGTAGGTGGGAATCAGTCCGCCGCTGAAAAACATCGTGAAGGTGAACAGCAGCATGATGCCGTTGCGCCCCGGAAGATCATTCCTTGTCAGCGCATAGGCGGCCGTGACCGTCATCGCCACATTGATCAGCGTTCCGATCACCATATAGAGCAGGGAATTCCGGAATCCGATCCATACCGTCGGCGTGTTGAAGATGGTCTTGTACCCGTCCAGGCTGAAATCCACCGGCAGCAGGACCACTTTTCCGGACTGTACGGCATTTCCGGACGAGAACGAGGCACTCACCACGTAAATGCACGGATACAGCACGAGGATAAAAAACAGGGTTAAGATCAGATAAGTTACAATGTAATAGACCTTGTCGCTGGTCCCCAGATAACTGAATTTTCTCATCATCCGCCTCCTAGAAGATTCCCTCGCCGCTCATCTTCTTGCTGCCGAAGTTCGCAATAATCAGCAGAATGAAGTTGATCACCGAATTGAACATGCCGATTGCGGTGGAGAGCGAGAAATCCGTGATGCCGCTCGCCAGGCCCACCTTATAGGTATAGGTGGAAATGATCTCACTGTAAGCCAGGTTCAGATCGTTCTGCATCAGAAGCGTCTTTTCATAGCCCACGCTCATAATGCTGCCGACCCGGAGAATCAGCATGATGCTGGCCGTCGGAAGGATCGACGGAAAATCAATGTACAGAAGCCTCTGGAAGCGGTTTGCGCCGTCAATCATGGCCGCGTCGTGCAGTTCCTGGTCCGCTCCCGCCAGCGCTGCGATGTAGATGATGGAGTTGTATCCGGTGGACTGCCAGACCCCGGACCAGACATAGATATGCTTGAACATCTTTCCGTCTGCCAGGATGTTGGGTGCCGTCGCCCCGGTGAACAGGGTGTACAGCGCACCGTACATTCCGTTGCGGTAGTCCAGCAGCTGGTAGATGATTCCTACCATGACAACCGTCGAAATAAAATACGGCACATAGGTCACGGTCTGAATGACTTTCTTATACCGCTCCGCCCGCATCGAATTCAGAAGCAGGGCAAATATGATCGGAATCGGGAAGGTGCAGAGGGAATACAGGGAAAGGGTCAGCGTATTTCGCAGAATCTGTGGAAAACGGTACGAAGTAAAAAATTTCCGGAAATTATCCAGGCCTACCCAGGGGCTCTTCCAGATGCCGAGTCCCGCGTTGTATTTCTTGAATGCCAGTACCAGTCCGCCCATCGGCACATAGGCAAAAACGATCAGCCAGAGCAGCGGCAGAAGCAGCAGCAGGTACAGCTGCCATCTGGCTGCGATTCTGGCGCCCAGCGATTTTCTGTGAACGATTCGCGCAGACTCATTTCCTTGTGGGGTCATTCGAAATCTCCCTCCTTTTTGATGCAGACGGGGGCAGGCAAACCAGCAAGTTTACCTGCCCCCGATAACTTTGGCTCTTTACTTGTACGGCCTGATTCGCAACAGTACTTGATTGATCTCTTGGTCTTACTCTGTCACTTCAGTGATTTCAGTGATCTGTCTGGGAAGGATCTGTCACTGTAATGATCTGTCATAGGCAGCCTGCGCGTCCTTCAGCCACACGGAGAGACCCATGTTGTCCAGCTCGGACAGATAGGCATCCCACTCCTTGTCAATGTCTCTGGCGCCGGTGACAAACTCCGCAAGCGCACGCTTGACATAATCCGGAATGTTGGTCAGCGCGTCCTGGCACTCCTCGGTCTCCTCCATCGTATACTTGAGGGCCGGAAGAATGTTCTCCGGATGCTTGCCGTTGTACCAGTTGTAGTTTTTCACCTGCAGCTGCGTGGGATCATCCGGGTCAAATTTGGTCCCGTTGGACAGATCGTACGTCGTATTGCCCTGCTCCAGGGAAGCATATCTGGGTCCGTGGTTTCTCCAGGTCTGGCTCTGGTTGGTCGACCATACCGCCGACAGAACAACCAGCGACAGTCCGTCGTAGACGCCTTCCTCGACCCACTGATTGGTATTCTCCGCAAGGACCTTCGGATCTCTCGTCCAGTCGACGCCTTCTTCGCCGAACCGCTCGATCAGGGAGGTGTCATGATCATAGAACTCATCCGCAAACGCCAGCGCCATATCCAGCTTGTCCGTGCCGGCGACAATCATCAGCTCCTGTGTCGGCGTGTAATCATTGTACGGTGTGTAGCAGACGCCTTCCGGCCCGGTCAGCGGCTCGATCAGGGACATTTCCAGGAAGTTGGCGTTGTTCTTGGCATCCGTCCAGTTGGACAGGGATCCTGCCGTGACCAGACCCACGATATTCGTGTCCTGGTTCAGGATTGCCTTGAACTGTGTGCTGTCATCCGTGAAGATGTTCGCCGAGAGAAGTCCCGCCGTATAGAGATCGTGCATGTACTTCAGGCCTTCCTTCCATCCATCCGTCGTGAACGGTGCAATCACCTGGGTGCCGTCGTCGGACAGCGAAAGTCCGCCGTTCGTGCCGCCGCCGTTCCAGAAGACGAACGAATTCATCAGTGCAGCCGTGGTGTTCTCACCGTACCCGCCTGCCGAATAGCCGTAGACGCCGATCTCATCCTGAACGCCATTGCCGTTGGGATCGTTGTCATGGAATGCCTGTAGAACCTCCTTGAGTTCGTCCGTTGTGGTCGGCACTTCCAGTCCGAGCGCATCCAGCCAATTCTGGTTGATAAACATCCGGTAAGGGGTGAGGTTCCAGGTCTCGGGCTCATATGCGGACAGGCTGTACTGGTGGCCGTCCGCCTGGGTCTGCGCGGTTGTCATGACTGCCTTGTCATCCTCCGGGATGGCGTTATAGTTCGGCATGACATCCGGATCGCTGAGATAGTCGTCCAGCGCCAGGAAATATCCCTGGGAGCCGTACTGATAAATCATCTCATTGGTCAGATGTCCGTCGACCACAATGACATCCGGGCTGTCCTCGGAATCTCCACCGGTCGCCATCAGCGCAATCTTGGTCCTGGTATCCGCTGCGTCAGTGGGAAGCATGTAGAGGTTCAGTTTGAACCCGAGCTTGTCCTCCAGATATTTCGTAAAATAGTTGTTCTCATAATCGGTGACAAAGCTGCTGGTTGTCAGCGCTACCGTCAGGGTATCCGAGGACCACTCCCTCTGTGTGCTCCCGGTTTCCGCCTCATCGCTGGCAAAAACGGCCGGAACCGTTCCAAATCCCGTAAGTATCAGGCTGGCTGCCAGAATTCCGCCGGCGCCCCGTTTCAGTAACACGTTTGTTCTCATCTCATATCCTCCATTTTGGTATTGTTTCTTGCGGGTTCTGTATACGGCCGGATGAACTGATTTCGTCCGGGCCGGAACTGACATCTGCTCCCTTACGGAATCACGGCCGTTCTTACCGGAATGGATGCAGAAGGTTTCTCAATCATTGTTGCCTATATTCACGCGGGATGATTTCTTCTTTCTCACTCGGCGGCGGTGTTTCAAAGACCGCCTTCCAGGCTCCTTTCCCTGCCGGAACTTCGTGGAATCCTTTCGTCAGACACATTGATCTTTGATGGATCTTCTGCGGGCAGTGTTCCACCGATCCGATGAACTGTCCTTTCGTGTTTCACATCCCTGCTGTCTGCGGAAAATTATATCATTATTGCTGTTGATGTCAACATGATTTTGTGTGATTTTTATCCTTTATCGTTTTCTCATTTGTGGTATTGCCCAATTTAATCGTTGTAATCTTTGATTGTTTGAATATTTTTACGAATTTTCCCGCAACATTTTCCTTTCTTCGCTGCAGGTACCCGGTCTCCACAGAGTTTCCCTGTGATGTCTCTGTTTCGGACAGGGGGTTCTGTTTCTGCGCAGCCAGGGATTTCCTTCCTCACTGGTGCACCTTTACCAATCCGGCAAAAAAAGAGCCTCCGTGTCAGAGAAGACCTGCTGATGGAATATCAGCAGGGACTCTCTCTGACACGAAGGCTTCAGGTCGTATGATTTGCGTTTTTGT
>OMZJ01000167.1 GCA_900315495.1 uncultured Lachnospiraceae bacterium | reverse complement strand
CCGAGATATTCCTTTGACAGAGACGCGTACAACCAGCGCATGGAGTGGTACAAGGATGCCAGGTTTGGCATGTTCGTGCACTGGGGGCTGTATTCTATCCCGGCCAGAGGCGAATGGGTCCGCAGCGTAGAGCAGATGCCGGAGGAGCAGTACCTTCCTTATATGAAGGAATTCGACGCCAGAGACTATGACCCGAAGCAGTGGGCGAAGGAGGCCAAGGCGGCGGGGATGAAGTATGTCGTGCTGACCGCGAAGCACCACGACGGCTTCTGCCTGTTTGACAGCAAGTATACCGATTACAAGGCCACCAATACCCCTGCGGGGAGAGACCTGATCCGCGAGTATGTGGACGCGGTCCGCGAGGCCGGCCTGAAGGTGGGAATCTACTTCACGCTTCTGGACTGGCATCACCCCGATTATCCGCATTACGGGGACCGGAATCATCCGATGCGCAACCACCCGGAGTGCGGCAACGAGCACCGCGATTTCTCCCGCTATGTCGAGTATCTGTACAATCAGGTCGAGGAGATCTGCACCAACTACGGGAAGATCGACATCATCTGGTTTGATTTCTCCTATGACGACATGCGGGGCGAAAAGTGGGGCGCGACAGACCTTGTGAGCATGGTCCGCAGTCTGCAGCCGGGGATCATCATCGACAATCGCCTGGAAGCCAGCGGCGAAGGGCGCGGTTCCCTGTACGAGTGCAATCCGAAGCCTTATCACGGCGACTTTGTCAGCCCGGAGCAGATCATCCCGCCGGAAGGCATCCGGGACATCCAGGGCAATCCGATGGTCTGGGAAGCCTGCTTTACCATGAACCAGAACTGGGGCTACTGCGCCAATGATCACTATTTCAAGCCGGCGTCCATGCTGATCAAAAAGCTGGTGGAGTGCGTATCCAAGGGCGGCAACATGATCCTGAACGTGGGGCCGGATGCCCATGGGAAATTTCCGAAGGAATCCTCCGCGATTCTGGCCGAGATCGGCCGCTGGATGGACAAGAACCATGACAGCATCTACGGGTGCTCCCCGGCCGAGAATATTCCGAAGCCGGATTACGGCCGCGTGACGCGCAACGGCGACAAGTACTATGTCCATATCTATGAGAACACGCTGGGACCGCTGCCTCTGGTTGGGTTTGACAAAGACAAAATCGTGAAGGTGCGCGCGCTGGACGACGGCCACGAGATTCCGCTGTCCCACGCCTGGATGCACAGCGACTATCCGGATATCCCGTTTGTTGATCTGGGACCGGATCCGGTGCTGCCGGATCCCGTGGATTATGTGCTGGAAGTCGAGATGAAGGACTGAGAGAGCGCCACGGCAGGAGGAGAAGAAGAGATGGCAGGAACGATTCAATTTTCGGAGAACGGGCTGGAGATTCTTTTTCAGATCCGGCAGGACGGCATCGTGGAGCTTCGGGACTTCCGCCCCGCGGGTACCGCGGCGGCTGCTGAGACGGAACAGAGACAGTATTCAACGGAACAGGGACAGGAAGTCTATCCCATCCTGGAAGTGAATGTGACCGGCAAATCGACCCGCGGCATGCACGGATACCGGCACAACGCGGGGAGCGCGTCGCTGGATTTCCGCTATCAGAAGCACGAGATTCGGGAGACGGAGAGTGGGAAAGAGCTGGTCATCACCCTGAAGACAGAGCACGACGTCTATGCCTATTATCACTTTGGCATGTACCGGGGCGTTCCGGTCGTGCGGATCTTCACCGAACTGGAAAACCGCGGGCAGGAGTCCTGGGCGGTCGAGTATCTCTCGTCCTTCGTGTATCAGAACCTGTGTGGGGAAGGGAAGAAACCCTATTATGAGAAGACGGATGTTTATCTGCCGTTCAACAGCTGGAGCTGCGAGGCCCGCTGGAAAAGGGAAGATCTGTCGGACCTGAACCTGACCGGCATGATGTCCGGGTTCAATTCGCCGAAATTCGGCAACAACCGGTTCGCCTACACCGGCCACAGCTCCTGGTCGTCGGTGGAGTACCTGCCGATGGGCCTCTGCCGGGACCGGGAGACGGGGATTTCCTACGTGTTTGAGGTGGAGAGCTCCGGTCAGTGGCATATTGAATATGACTCGGAGATCGGGGAGCGCCTCACGCTGGCGCTGTCCGGACCGACGGAGCAGGAGCACGGCTGGTGGCTGGATCTGAGGCCGGGACGCACCTTCACCACGGTGCCGGCGGCCTTCGGTGCCGTCCGGGGAGACGTCAGTCAGGCGTTCGGCGCGCTGACTGAGTACCGCCGCCGGATGCGCCGGGCGTCGGAGGACGACCGGAAGTGCAGCGTGGTCTTTAATGACTATATGAACTGTCTGTTCGGCGACCCAACGGAGGAGAAGGAAAAGAAGATCATCGACTTGGCGGCGGACCTTGGCTGTGAATACTACTGCATGGACTGCGGCTGGTATGACAAGGGATTCTGGTGGGACCGCGTCGGCGAGTGGAAGGAATCTCCGGAGCGCTTCCCCCACGGGATCAAGGCGCTGAGCGATTACGTCCGCTCCAAGGGTATGGTCATGGGCCTGTGGCTGGAGATCGAGGTCATGGGCACAGAGTGCGAGCTGGCAAAGAAACTGCCGGATTCCTGGTTTGTCTGCCGCCATGGAAAGCGCCATATCGACAACAAGCGATATCTCCTGGATTTCCGGAATCCGGAGGTTTACAGCTACTGCATGGACGTAGTGGACCGCCTTGTGCAGGAGTACGGCGTCGGCTATTTCAAGGTCGACTACAACGTGACCCAGGGCATCGGGTCGGAACTGGACACCGAGAGCTGCGCGGGTGCCATGCTCGGACATTACCGGGCGCTGTACCGCTGGTATGAGGAGATCTTCCGGAAATACCCGGATTTGGTCATCGAAAACTGCGGATCCGGCGGACAGCGGATGGATTACGGCATGCTGCGGCTGCTCTCCCTGCAGTCCACGTCCGACCAGACGGATGTGATTGATAACGCATACATCGCCTCCGTGGTGGCATCGGCCGTCACGCCGGAGCAGGCGGGCATGTGGGTCTATCCGTACGAGGATGACGCGGAGCATGTCATTCTCAACATGGTCAACGGCCTGCTGCTGCGCCCGTATATCAGCGGCATGGTCTGGAAACTGAGCGAGAACTCCCTGAACCTGATGCGGGAGGGCATCGCGCTGTACAAGAAGATCCGCGGCGACGTGAGCACGGGGACCCCCTTCTGGCCGCTAGGCCTCGGAACCCTCCATGATGATGTGCTTGCCTACGGCATTCAGGCAAAGGACCGGGCATATCTGGCAGTGTTCGCGATCGGTACCGATACAGCGGAGATCCCGCTGTCTCTTCCGGACCGGAAGATTTCGGGCGTGAAGGTGATCTACCCGTCTGTGGGAAACTGTGACGTATCCTTTGCGAACGGCGTACTCCGGGTGCACATGCCGCAGAAGAAGGCAGCGCGCCTGCTGGAGATTTCATATCAGTAACGATTGCGGTATCAGAAACCAGAAAAAACAGCGGCGGATGCGGGGAGGCAGTCATAAGGCAGAGCGGCACCGGCGGCGGGATGAAAAACAACCGCCGGATGCGGGGAGGCAGGACGGAGCAGGAATGGCAAAGACAAATGTGGTTCTGATTGGCATGCCCGGAGCGGGCAAAAGCACGGTGGGGGTAGTCCTTGCCAAGAAGCTGGGATACCGGTTCATCGATTCGGATATCCTGATTCAGGAGAAGGAGGGGCGGAAACTTTCCGAGATTATCCGCGATGAGGGAACCGACGGGTTCCTGGCCATCGAGGACCGCGTGAACAGCGAAATCCGGACAGACCGCTGTGTGGTGGCCACCGGCGGCAGCGCGGTCTATGGGGAAGCCGCCATGCGGAATCTGAAATCCATCGGCGTCGCGGTCTACCTGTGGGAATCCTGCGAGAATCTGCAGAAACGCCTGGGCAATCTCAAGGACCGCGGTGTGGCGCTGAAAGACGGACAGACCCTGGAGGATCTGTACCGCGAGAGATGTCCGCTCTATGAGAAATATGCGGATATCACGATCCGGGAGACGTCCTTTGATATTGCGGATACCGTAAACGAAATCTGCGCGCAGCTGGAGCAGTTCGCGGAGTGACAGATTGGAGGATCGG
>OMZJ01000171.1 GCA_900315495.1 uncultured Lachnospiraceae bacterium | reverse complement strand
GAATTTCCCTGCACCTCCGCCGGCGTGTTCATCCAGCGGAGCGCCTGCCCGGCAAGCGCGATCCCGGCCGCCGTGAAAAGCACGCCGCCGGCGAGTGCCAGGGCGACTGCATTGTGAACGGACCGGCTGACATTCCGGTCATCCCCAGCACCGAAGTACTGTGAGACGATCACCGTCGCGCCAGAGGAGAAACCGATGAAGAAACCGAGCACCAGATTGATGATGCTCCCGGATGTCCCGCCGACGGCGGCCAGCTCACTGGTCCCGACAAAACGGCCGACCACCACCGCATCCACCGTGTTGTAGAGCTGTTGAAAAGCCGCCCCGAGCAGAATCGGGAAGAAGAACAGCAGGAGCTGTTTCCAGATCACTCCCTCGGTGATATCGTTGGCTGACGATTTCTGCACCGCCGGACGGCGGTTCTGTGCTGCCATATACTCCGATTCCCTCCGCGGCCCACGCGGCCGCCCCATTCCCGGCAAAGCTCCATGGCGGTAAACAGCTTACCGTAGATCCGCAGCCTGCACGGCCGCTCCTTTCTCCGGCTGCTGACGAACCTCCTAGCCAGTTCTCACACGCTTCCGATCCTTCACGGGCATCTGACTGGTCAGAAAAATCCCCCGCCAGAAAGCATGCGGCTGGCAGGGGACTCTGAAACAGGGCTTTTCACAAAGCCATCGGGGAGAATTACTTGTTTTCTGCTCTCCAGGCATCCAGCTGAGACTGCGCTTCCGCGACGATCTTTTCTGCGCCGGAGTCATTCAGTTTCTGGAGGAACTCATCGATGTTGGCATCCACTTCCGATTCCGGAATAAATCCGAAGATCAGATTGGTCTCATACTCATCAATGACCGCATTGCAGGCTGCAATCTCATTGGTCACCGGCGTCGGGTCAAAGATGAAGCCCAGGTTGGTATCGGAAATGGCACTCTCGTTCGCTTCCTGGATGAGTTCTGTGAAGTTGTTCGGATATCCGGACGGAACCTTGGAGAAGACCAGAGATCCAAACTGTGCGCCATACCAGTAATAGTTGGAGCGGGCAGCCGGGTCCTCATTGAGCGTTCCCTCAAAGCTGATCACGTTTTCCTCATCGGTCGCATTCCAGTATTTGCCTTCGGTTCCGAAGCGGATCGTTGTCGCAAAATACGGATCGGTATTGATGATTTCCAGCGCCATCATCGCGCGCTCCGGATTCTTGCTGGTCGAGCTGATGCAGTTCACCGCCGCCTGAAGGTAATTGGTGGAAGCAATCTTTGCATCAAAGGGCAGCATCGTGGTGACAAAATTGTCACTGAACAGATGCTCACTGACCGTCACATAGCCGGATCCGATGTCATCCACCAGATAAGCATACGGATCCGCGCTGTATATGCGGTCCGGATCCCAGTACCAGGTATCCGAATGGATGATGCCTTCTGTCACAAAATGAGCGGTTGTCTCGCACATTTCGCGGAATTCCTGCGTATCATACTTGTTGAAGACCAGTTCCCCGGCTCCCTTTCCTTCATAATCTTCCACGCCAGGTACATTCACAACGGCAAGGCCATTGATGGTCTCATACTGCGCCCACTGTCCCAGGCTCGGGCAGGTGCGGGTCAGAGGCACATATTCCGTATCGCTCAGCTTGTACTCCGGATGCTTTTCGTTTCTCAGCGTCCAGGCTTCTTCCATGATGGGAACCATATCCTGATAGTTATGGATTGTCACATCAGAGAGATCAATGCCCAGATCGTCCGCCAGCGTCTGGTTCACCATGACACTGTACATCTGCACGGAATCCTTGTAGGACGGAACGCCATAGATCTTTCCGTCCACTTTCATCGCGCTCCAGAGGTTCTCGGGAATGAGTTCCTTGGTCTTCGGCGCATACTCCTCCAGCAGATCATCCATGGGGATGAAGGAATCCTTCTTCACATAATCCGTATACGGAAGCTCACTGTTGCAGTTGACAATATCCACATCCTGACCGCTCATCAGAATGGTTCCCACCTTGCTCGCATACTCTGAGATGCTGACAAAATGGAAATTGATCGTGGTATTGATCTTCTCCTGCAGGTACTCATTGAGTGCGGCAAATACCTCATCATTGCCGGACTGGGAATCTTCCGCCACATACCACTCCAGCGTCACTGGCTCAAGATCAGACCCCCCCTGTGTTTCGTCCGCAAAAACAGGGGTGAGACAGCCCGTCAGCATTGCTCCCGCAAGCACCAAAGAAACGACACCTGTGTTTTTAACCATTCTGATACCTCCCTCTGCATTTTGTCTGACTTTTGATGTACAGACATCTGATATTCCCTGTGATGAGATTCCGGGCCGACTTCCGTCGGGATTGTTTGCACGTCACTTCGGTTGTTTCTAGTCTAATATTACGTCTCCTCCTCCTTTGAGGCAACCGAAAATAATCAGGATTGCCGAAGAAATTTTAGTTTTCGTCGATTTTTTTGTGCTTTCTATATGACTTTTCCCGAAAAGCGTATTATACTCTGGGCATCACGAGAACACGGCCGCGATCTTCACTGCGGGAAAATACCAGGCTGCCATCTCCAGGGAAGGCGGAAAAAAAACGAATCCATTGTTCATCCTCTAAAAGAGGCTTCCTGTATGAGTTCCATACAGGTTCTAAGAAAGGAGCGGTACCGGCCGATGGATATTGCATTTCATGACACAATGGCGGTATTCCGGACCCCGTTTTCGGATCGGTTTGACCTGGTTCAGGCCTTTTCCGGCGTGCGCGGCGGAGATATATTGTCAAATCATCCGGTCGATTTTCGCTATGCCGCCCTGACCCGGAGAGAATGCAGGGATATCTGGCATGCCGACAGAGTGCTCGCCCTGTCCACGGACGAAGCTCCCCCGCAGCTGATTGACGGCGGCGACATCGGCGGAAATCACGGCGCGGAGTGCGCCATTCTGGCAAGGGTTCTTCCGGCAGATGAAAATGAGGCTCTCTCTCAGGGCACTCAGGGCATCCCGGGAATCGTCCTCTCTCCTTCCCTGATCGGCACCGGTTGGATGGACGACCGCCGGATTCTTTTTACCTGTATTCGGGTTCCGGATCCGGAGCATGCCCTTTTCGTCTCCGAAAACCTTGGCCCGTCGGAAAGAGAAGCCCGTTTTGTGAAAAAAATAGAGGGATCTCTGACCCTGCAGGATGCATCGGGGCGGATCGCTTCCGAGCTTTTCTTTTCCCGCCTGACCGTCGGTGAACAGATTCCGAATGTTTCCCTGCAGAGCGCGATCCGGCATGAACGGCTTGCCGTCACTGCTGTCACCGCCGGGAAAAGGATTCCGGCATCCGGCTTCGTAAAGAACTGCGATTATGCGGAGATTGAAGAGGTCTACAGCATCATCCATCCGGCCACCGTGGCGCCGGACCTGAGGGCCGGGCGTCCTGCCGGCGGCTGGATGGGTGAGCAGGACCTGGCTTTGTTCGGCCAGCCGATGTTCCGGGCAAGGATTTTAACGCAGATCCGGAATGACGGCACCGTTCTGGTTTCCTTCTCGCACAGGATTCTGAAAGAGATCCGCTGGGAAGGATACCTCGGGCTGATGTTTCAGGAAAAATGCCATCTCTCGTCCGCCGGTGTGCGCCGGGTGATTCCGGGGATGAAGCCCATCCGGGAAGGCGGTCACCTGTTTGATTTCTCCCGCCCGCTGAACATTGCAGAGGAACCTTTTCCGCAGGAATATCCCGTGACAGAGAAGGACTGGCTGAACTCGGCTTTTCCGCCGTCCCGGGAAATCGAGCAGATTCTGACCGATGATCCGGCTCTGCCCTGCATCAGCTTTGCGGCCGGCATTCTCCCGGTTCAGGATGGAGCGCCGGAGATCCGAAGAGAACAGATTTCGGATGCCCTGTGCATTGTCCCCAGCCGCAAGACCTATCTGACTTTCCTGGGCCATGCCGGCCCGGGTCTTCGGGAACCGGCGGAACGATCCGTCCCGCATCGGGAGGCCAGCGGGACCGTTTTCCGGAAATACTATCCGTCGGATCCGGAATCTTCCCTCTGTCAAATCCGCCTTCAGAACAAGATCTGGCTCTTTGCCGATTTTTACCTGCAGGGGGAAGGCAGTCGGTCACTCCGACAGGACTTCCCGGATTCCGGGAGTCCGTCTGGATACCGCACTCGCATCGTCGAACAGGCTGGAGACGTCACTTATGAAATATCCGACGGCCGGATCCGCTTCTGCGGCAGCCACGGTTATCTCGTTCTGGAAATCACATTGAACCAGGAAAGGAATCCGCTATGAGCAAAGAAAAAAATACAATCAAGGCTTCTGTCCTTCCCGCTGAGGTTCCCGCGGAAAAAATCCGGGAACTCCTTGCCCGGATGACGCTGGAAGAAAAATGCCGTCTGATCACCGGCGGCCCGGAAAGCCTGGACACCGCTTCCTGCGAAAGGCTCGGCATCGCCGCAAAGCATCTGGCCGACGGCCCTCACGGGGTGAGAAATTATGCGCCGGGGTCGGACTGCACCCTGCTTCCCTCCATGAGCGCCCTCGGCGCCACCTTCGACCGGAAGGCTGCTTACCTGGAAGGCCGGACCATCGGCCGTGACTGCATCCATCAGAACCGGCAGATGATTCTCGGTCCGGGTCTGAACATCAAGCGAAGCCCTCTGAACGGAAGAAATTTTGAATATGTCTCGGAAGATCCCGTTCTGACCGGCCAGATTGCAGGGAATTATGTCAAGGGGTGTGAGGAGACGGGAACCGGCACTTCCATGAAGCATTTCGCCGTCAACAGCCAGGAAACCAACCGGACGGAAAGCAGTGCCGAGGTGGATGAACGGACGCTGCAGGAAATCTACCTGAAAGGATTCCGCATGGCAGAAGAAATCGGGCATCCGTCTTCGATCATGTGCGCCTATAACAAGATCAACTCTCTCTGGTGTTCCGAAAATCCGCATCTTCTGACCGAAATTCTGCGGAATGACTGGCATTATGAGGGCATCATGATCTCCGACTGGGGTGCGGTCCACGATGAGGCGAAGGCACTGCATGCCGGCATGGATCTGCGCATGCCCGGGAATCCGCAGATGCCGGATCTGATCCGGCAGGGAATTCAGGACGGGATCTGCACCGAGGAGGATGTCGACCGGGCCGCTGGGCGGGTGCTGAACTTCCTTCTCCGCCCGGTTCCCGATGATTCCGGCTTTGACCGCGCCGCGCAGCACGAGGCCGCCGTCAAAGTGGCGCGGGAATCCATCACGCTCCTTCGGAACCGCGGCGGCCTTCTCCCCCTGACCCCGCAGAAGGTCCGGAAGCTCTGTGTGACGGGCGAATATGCCATCCATCCCTATGTCAACGGTCAGGGAAGCGCCGAGGTCTTCCCGAATCCGGAGCACATCGACTGCCCGCTCGAATGCCTGCGCCGGGCACTGCCCGGTGTACAGGTCGACTACTTTGATTACCTTCCCGCGCGGGAACCGGAAATGATGCTCTGGAATACCTTTCGCCGCGATATGCCGGACATTGAATCCTATGACGCGGTTCTTGTCTTCACCGGATACCAGCCGTCCATGGATTCAGAAAACCTGGACCGGTATGACAATCATCTGGCGGGATTTATTGAAAATGTCCTGCACAATGTTGTCTTTCACAATCCGAAAGCGATTCTGATCCTGACCAGCGGAAGCTCCACCTTCCGAAGCGTCGAGGCCGACAAGTTCCCGGCTATCGTGCAGATGTGGCCTGCTGGGGAGGGAGCTGGGACTGCCATTGCGGAGATCCTGACGGGAAAGGTCAATCCGTCCGGCAAGCTGTCAGAGACCTTCCCGACCTGCCTGCGAAAAGACCTGGATTACACCGGGAACGGCCTGACCCAGGATTACAGCGAGCGCTGGCGGGTCGGCTACCGTTATTATGACCTGCATCCGGAAGAAATCTGGTTTCCGTTCGGGCACGGACTGTCCTATACCCGGTTTGTCTATCAGGATCTTGTCATCCGGCAGGAGGGAACATCCCCGTATGTACAGGTGTCCTTCACCCTCATCAATGCAGGAGACCGGGATGGGGCCGAGGCCGTGCAGTTGTATGTGAGCGACCCCGTCTCGACGGTTTCCAAACCGGTGAAAGAGCTTGCGGACTTTGAAAAGGTATTTCTTGCGGCTGGAGAAAAGAAGGAAGTCTCCTTCCTGCTGAATGAAAAATCGTTTTCCTACTACAATGACAACCTTCACCGATTTGTCGTCGAAAACGGACGATACAACATTCTGATCGGCGCTTCTTCCCGCGATATCCGCCTTTCCGGAGCCATCGTGATTGATGACCCGAAATGCTACACCATCCGGAAGGTTTCCGAAGACATGATCGGCTGAAGAAAATAAAAAGGGTTGAAGAAGCCAGAAAGGGCAGGCAGCGGAAACATCCGCCGCCTGCCCTTTCATTTGGTTTTCCTCGCACACCTGTTTTCTGCTCTGACATCGTTCTGCTTTTATCGAAGATTTTCCCGAATCAGAACCGAAGGAGCCGGCGGCCCCTGCGCTTCTTCTGACGGAAAGATTCCGCTCACCGGCTGCCGGCGGACGCGGCACCGCCTTCGGGGCTCAAAAGCCGTGGAACGGTGATACGCCGCCGGCCAGTGCGGTGTCATTGGTTCATAACTGATCTTCGTAAACATCATCCAGGGAGAAGATATCCCCTTCCCGCTTTTCTCTCCTGATCCACTTTCCGTCTGTAAAGTCCGGAATCGGAACCGGCATGGATCCCATCGCAATGGACTGCTCGCTCAGGCAGGTAATCGCCATCCAGCTGGCCGCGTCATACACGTCAATCGGGAACGGCTTCTTTTTCTGAATCGACTCGATGAAGGCCCGCAGAACCAGATAGTCCATCCCGCCATGCCCGCCGCGCAGACCATACTCCCGGTATTCTTTCCACAGCGGGTGCAGATACTGTTCCATATAGGGCTTGTCCGATTCATACAAATGCTCGCCGTTGGCGGCAGGCTTTGTCACATTTTCCAGATAAATGCCGCGGTTGTCTTCCTGCCAGACGCCGTAAAGCCCCCGGAGATATCCTCCCCGCGAGTAGGGACGCGGCAGTGTGCAGTCATGGGTCAGTTCAATGGTCTCCCCATTGGCGCATTTGATCAGTGTGCTGACGATATCTCCCTCATGGAACACCTGGTCCTTCAGCGGAGAATCCGGCCTGTGTTTGGCCAGCCAGGCCCGTTCCCCGATCGCTTTTGACGCCATCGAAACCAGCATCAGCATACGGTTTCCCCGGTTCAACCGAAGGTACTCCGCAATCGGCCCCAGCTCATGGGTCGGGTACAGTTCTCCATTCCGGTGAATGAAATTTTGCTGACGGTAATGCCGGTTGAGATCCCCCTCGCCGATTTCCTGCCTGAGATCATGCTGATACCCGCCCCGGCAATAGACCAGCTCGCCGAACACGTTTTTTCGGACCATATTCAGCAGAGTCATCTCTTCCTGACCGTAACAGCAGTTTTCCAGCAGCATCAGCGGAACGCCGGTTTTTTCACTGGTGCGGACCATCTGCCAGCACTCTTCCAGGGAAGAGGCTCCTCCTACCTCCATGCCCGGAATCTTCCCCTGTTCCATCGCGTCAACCGCAATCTGGATATGCGTTGTCCAGCTTGTCAGAATGATGACGGCCTCGATGTCATCTCTCCGGTTCAGCTCCCGGTAGTCTGTCGTTCCGTCGGGCCGGAAGCCCTTCGCTTCTTCCACCATTTTCTGTGCCCGCAGAACCCGATCCGGATAGACATCGCAGACAGCCCGAATCTCGATATCCGGCATATCTACCAGGCTGTGAATGTGATCATTCGAACGGTTCCCAAGACCGATGATCCCCAGGCGTATCGTGCGCCCCGCTGTCCCCAGTTTCATGATGCAGTTTTTCTCCTTCCCGTTTTTTCTATAAATTACAAAATATTTGTCATTCGGGACGAAAAATCCTGTCATCCGGGAAGATTTGTTCCCGGATGGCAAGGATATCGATAAAATCGTGTATTCTTTCCCCTACTTCTTTTTCTTACTGCTTTTTCTTTCTCCACATGGACAGCACCAGTACCAGCGCCAGCAATGCGATTGCCGCACCGGCTGCCAGAGCGATCACGCCAAGGATCTGGCTGTAATCTTCAATGCCCAGGACCTTGCTCGAAGAAGAAGCTGCCGTCGATGCCGCACCGGATTCTGATGCCGCGGCTGTCACAGTCTGCGCTGCTGCCGTCGATGCCGCCGGTCTGGTCGGTTCCGTCTCCGATGCCGCCGTCTCGGTCGCAGCCGCGGTTTCCGTCTCGGTCGCTGATTCCGTTTGTGCTGCGGTTTCCGTCTCCGTCGCGGTTTCTGTCTCCGTTGC
>OMZJ01000177.1 GCA_900315495.1 uncultured Lachnospiraceae bacterium | reverse complement strand
GACATCTGCGCGGCCTGCCGGGGGACATACGCTGGAGCTTCCCCGCACGGATGCATCCGAATCCTGCACGGCTGCACACGAATCCCGCATGGATATCAAAGGCGGACAGAGCCCGCAGATGCAAAATTCACACCCGGCTGCTGCCACGGAACTTTCCCGGCGAAACAGACGTCCTTCCGGTGAAGAAGCGGATGAAATTCTGCGGATTGCTGTATCCCAGCGTCCGTGCGATCTCTGACACTGTCTGGTCCGTCTCCTGAAGCATCCGCATGGCTTCCCGGATCTTGATGTCAGCCTGCAGGCTCTTGTAGGTCGTTCCCTTCCGGTGCAGGATCTTCCACACATAGCTGGGATGATAATTCAGGATTCCGGCGCATTCCTCCAGAGAAACGTTGCCCCCTCTCTCCTGGAGTATGTCAACAATCTGTCCGTAGACGCGGTTGACACTGTCCACACCGACGCTGTCCAGTGCCCAGACTTTCAGATTGCGGTATTCGGCGCAGAGCGGCGCGAGCTGCCGGAAACCAATTTTCCCGCCGGCGAGCCGCTCCCCGTATGTCTTTCCGTCGTCCTCAAACCGAAACACGCAAAGATCGTTGACAAAGAAGGAAACCTCCGCACCTTTCTTGAGAAGCGTCAGATGGTAAAAACCGGCGCTGTCCGCCGTATCCGGAATCGGATCCGCCCCCTGCGCGGTCAGATGGAAACCGTAGCTTTTGCGCAGGTTGCAGGTATGGAATGCCCGCTCGTCCGGCTCCTTGCGGCGGAAGTAGGACACATGGAATGCATTGATGTCGCCGTGGTGATACTGCGGATACTCCCCGGTCCGGACTGCCAGCGACGGATCAAAGAGATCCCTGTCGTCCTTCCCCCGCGCGGCAAAGAAAAGCATCGCCAGCCCCGGTTCGCGCAGCGGCTTGAAATCCCACTCGATGCAGACCTCGGACGGAAATTCCTCCGGGCACCAGAAGACATAGTTTGCCCGCTGCCCGTCCGCAGTCGGAAGGGCGTTCTCCATCCGAAGGCACCCGTCCGGGAAGCTGATCACCGCTTTTCCTTCCAGCACAAAATCTTTGACATCGCCTGGCTGTGCCAGCGGATTGTGATAAATCAGCACGGACCTTTCCGTCAGTTTCTGGCGGATCTCATTCAGTTTTTGCATTTTCTCCCCTTTGCAGACAGGACATGCCGCCGCGTCTGTTCCGCGGCGGTCATCTGTATGATTTTACATTATAATCGTTTATATCACTGCCTGCAATGCGGTACGGTCCTGCGCAAACGTTTGCGCTGTCAGTTTTCTCTGTCCATTCTTCTGCCACATCCCGGCGGTTCCGGTCCCCGCGTCTCGTACATTCCAGAGCAGACGAAAAGCACACGCACACCCCCGCAGTCCTGGTTTCCCGCACCCGGGCAGAAACACAAAAAGAGCCCGGATTTTATTCCGGACTCTTCTGTTCGCACCCTTCCTCAGGAAGCCTTCCGTCCGCTTCCCGCCTCCACGATGTTTTCGGTGGAGATGTACTTCTCCATCTCGCGGAAAGTCATGCCGCTGTAGTCGAGATACCGCACAAGCGCGTCCTCCTGGCTGGACGCTGCGGCGGAGATCTGGCTGATCATATCGGCGGTCTGATAGTATCCCACCGCATACGGCAGATAGACGCCGGGATCGTTGGCGGAGGAATCATACCAGTCCTGCAGATCGGCCTGGGAGATATCGCTGTAATAATCGCTCAGGAAATCCGACATGTCGCCGGTATCCCACCCGAGATAGTTGATCCCGATGTCCACCATTGCGGAAATCGCCATGCCCAGGCTGTTGTTGAGCGACCACGCCTTCTTCGTGTCGGTCGGCATATCGGTCCAGTCCAGGGAGAGCTCTTCAACATAGAAGGCCCAGCCCTCCGTGGTGCCGGCGCTGGAAATCAGATCCTCCACCGGATATTCCCGGACATTCTGATCGATATACTGGATCTGGTACAGGTGGCCCGGGAATCCCTCGTGGGCCAGGGTCGTCCACATGGTTACGGAATCATCCGGGCTGACCTCATCCCCGTTGACGCGGATCACATTGCGGTCCAGGTTGTCGATAGGCGGCGACAGATAATAGGCCATCTGATTCTGCACTTTCAGGGCATCCGGCAGGTAGCTGACGGTGTAATTCGTGTGATCGATCTGCGGAAAGTCCTGCAGGGTGAAGGTGCGAAGCTGACTCAGCGTCTCATCGGGATCGGACACCCCACAATCATAGCCATCCAGCGCCGTCACCGCATCATAGTCCGTCATGTAAAGCATCTGGAGATCCCGGAGATCCTCAGATACCTTGTCCTCCAGATAATTGTAGAGCTCGTCGGGCGTCATGTCCGTGCCAGTCTGGATTCTGGCGAGCAGGGCATAGTACTCCTTGCCCTGATCCATCTCACAGAGCGGTTTCGTCTCTGTGGTCTCCATCGCCGACAATGCGTCGTAGAAGGACTGAAACGCCGGGATGACGGTGTTTGTCACCACATCCGTCACCTGTGCCGTATACGCCGTCTTCTGGTCGTCCGTCAGATCCGACTCCTCCAGATTCTCGGTGAAGGCTGCCAGATACGGATGATTGTCCGCGGAGAGCTTCGCGTCCTTGTCGTCCAGGAGCGAATCGACGGCATATTTCGTCGGCCCATAGCCGAGCGAGGCCTGATACTGCACTTCCTGGAGGACTTCATCCAGGAAACGCGGGACATCCTGCAGCACCTTGATATAGTTCTGCACATCCGTCTCGTTCAGCAGATAATACTCCGTAATCACCGTGTCCAGAGAGCCGAGAATCCCTCCCATCGGCCCCAGCGTGTCTTCGTAATCCGGAAGCGCGTAGAGCTGGTTCTGCTCGTCGATATACGCACGCATCATGTTGTAAACCTGGCGTTGATGCGTGGTCAGGTCGGAAGCGCTGATCTGATCCAGCTCCCCGGAAATGGTGTTGAAAAGATCGGCTGCCTCGGTATCCTCCACGGAAAAACTGCCGAGCGGCTCGTCCGGGAGCACCGGATTCTCCGGATTGGATTCCTCAAAGTGCAGGTTGACCGGACTCTGGGCAATCAGCCCGTTGTAAAAATCCTCCGCCGCCTGCGCAAATGCCTGCTGCGCTGCACCCGAGGTTCCTTCTGTCTCCTCCGCCGTCTCTGACGCAGCCGCTGGCATGGCGGCTGCCGCAGTCAGCGCCGCGGATACCGCAAAGGCGGCAGCCTTCTGCCATTTTTTCATTTTGGTTTGCACGGAACCACTTCCTTTCCTCACACAGATGTTCCTTACACAGATGTTCGTTTCAATACTGCTGATGAAATTGCTATTGATTGAAATTCATCTGAAATATGCGATGGAATCTCAAAACAATTTTCTGATGTGTCTGATCCATTTCCTGACGAAAACATTGTACTGTACCAGACCGCCCTCAGGCAAGTGGTTTTCTGCTCTTTGCACAAATCCGACGAGGACCCGCAGGCTCGGACGGCATGAATCGCATTTGCCGGGGTTTCCACTCTAAAAAGAGCCCCCGGATCTTCTCCGGGGGCTCTGCCGTTTCCCGCACTGTTTTCGGAAGCCAGGCATCAAAACTGCTGCTCCTGCACGGTCTTCTTCCGATTTCAGCACAGTCTTTTCCGACTTCAGAAGCGGAACAGCGTGACGATAAACTGCTCCATCAGAACCACGCAGACCAGGGCAACCGGATACGTGGAAGCGTACGGTGTTGCCACATCGTCGGTGCCGGAGGTCTGGATCAGCGTTCCCAGAGCCGGCGTCGAGGTCATGCCGCCGCAGATGGATCCCAGTGTGTTCAGCACCGGAAGCTTCAGGACCTTCGAGGCAAACAGGTAGCCGAGGATCATCGGAACCAGCGTGATCACCGCGCCGTACACAAAGAGCATCGGCCCGTGGGCTTTCAGAATCTCGACAAAGCCCGCGCCGCCGCTGACACCGGCCGCCACAAGGAAGAGAACCAGCCCCAGCTCACGCATGCAGGCCAGGATATCCTTGTTGGTATTGAGCGCGAACGGTCCCAGATGGGCGAAGTGCCCGATGATCAGGCCCGCGATCAGCGGCCCGCCCGAGGTGCCGAGGGAGAAGCTCGTCCCGCCAGGCAGCGGAATCTTGATGTTGCCGAGCACCACGCCGAATGCAACCGCCAGGAACAGGGTCATCATGCCGAGGACTTCCACCTGGATATACCTGCGCACCGGCTTCGGCCGCACTGCAGTCTCCTGGGATTTCTCCAGCTCCGCCCGGGCATCCTTCATGTTGACGTGCAGAATCCGGGGAAGGAGCTGCACAAAGAAAACCACGCCGAGAACGCCGAAGGGATAGGCAATGCCGTATCCGGTTGCCACGGCAGAAGCGCCGGACGCACCGCTGACGGCTTCCGCCGCTTCCTGTGCGGAGGCAAGGCCCGGCGTGCTCGTCAGAGCGCCCGACATCAGGCCTGCCGCCAGATCCGCGTTGACTTTTGTGAACGCCGCGATCAATGCGGTCATCGCAGTGCCGCTGCCGATGATCACCAGACCGATCAGCACGTAGGACTTGATGTTCTTCACGAAGTTGTGGAAAAATTTCGGTCCGGCCATCAGTCCGACCGATGCGACGAAAGTGGCCACACCGAAACTGTTCACAAATCCGGGAACCTGCGCGCCGAAATGCCCGGCGATCAGCGCGACGATCAGGACGCCGGCATCGCCGATCTCAATGCCCTTGATGCGGATTCTTCCAAGAAAATACCCTAACACGCCGATCCCGAACACCTGAAACAGCGGGTTGGAAATCAGCGAACTGAAATAGTTTGCGATCAAGCTCATCATCCCCCCATCATTCTCATTGATGAGAATGAGCCGGCGGAACACATGACCGGTTCCGCCGGCTGATCTGGTTTTTCAGCAAAAGTACCGGGCCTGCCGTGCGCGGGCGGGATCTCCCGCCGTACACGGCCTCCCGGTCATCGTCAAAGTCTGGTCATCGGACGTCTGTAATCCGGAAGGAGCTTCGGAGATACCGTATCGGTATGAATTCCGGCATCCTCGCAGGCCTTCTCGTACTGTGCCACATGATCCAGCGTCAGATCCGAAAGCGTCACATTCTTGTAAGCCTTGCCCGCGCTGCGGCCCGCATTGCGGCCGAAGACGATGACATCCAGCAGGGAGTTGCCCATCAGGCGGTTGCGCCCGTGCACTCCTCCGGATGCCTCTCCGCCGACAAACAGGTTCGGGATATCCGACTGGCCGTCCGCGCTGATGCGGATGCCGCCGTTCTGATAGTGCAGCGTTGGATAGACCACGATCGGCACCTTGCGGATGTCGATGTCCAGGCGTCCGTACATGCGGAGCATGCCGGGGATTCTCTTCTCGATGGTCCCCTCGCCGTGCAGTGCCTCAATCAGCGGGGTATCCAGCCATACGCCGTCCTGTGTCGGCGTGTGGACGCCCAGATGGCGCTCGGTCACCTCGCGGATCACGCCGGCCGCCTCGACGTCTCTGGTCTCCAGCGGATTGATGTAGGCAACGCCCTCGCGGTTGACCAGCTGTGCGCCGCAGGAACGGACCTTCTCGGTCACCAGCGCGCCAAAGATCTGCGCCGGGAACGCGACACCGGTCGGATGATACTGCAGGGAATCCTGATACAGGAGTCTTGCGCCTGCCCGGTAGGCAAGCACCAGGCCGTCTGCCGTCGCGCCGTAATGGTTGGACGTCGGGAATCCCTGATAGTGCATGCGGCCTGCGCCGCCGGTGGCGATGATCGTCGTCTTTGCCCGTGCAACCATCAGCTCGCCGGTCTCCATGTTCATCAGGACCGCGCCGGCACACTTGCCCTCCGTATCCTTGATCAGCTCGACCGCTGCCGTGTAATCGACCACCGGGATCTGACGGTTCTGGCACTCATCGCGCAGCACTCTCATGATCTCACGGCCTGTGTAGTCTCTCGCCGCGTGCATTCTCTTGCGGGACGTGCCACCGCCGTGCACGGTGATCATGTTGCCCTCGGCATCCTTGTCAAACAGAACGCCGAAGTTCTCCAGCCATTCCACCGCGGCTGGTCCTTCCATGACCAGCTTCTCGACCAGTTCCGGAACATTGGCGTAATGGCCGCCGCCCATGACATCGAGATAATGCTGTGCCGGGGAATCGTTGGCCTTGTCCGCCGCCTGGATGCCGCCCTCTGCCATCATGGTATTGGCATCGCCCATGCGCAGCTTCGTGACAACGAGGACATTGGCCCCCGCGTTGTGCGCCTCGATGGCTGCCGAGGTTCCGGCGCCGCCGCCGCCGATAATCAGGACGTCCACATCATAATCCGGGTGCGCCAGATCCAGCTTCACGCCCTCGATGCGGCTTCTCGCCTGCAGCATGGCCGCAAGCTCCTTCGGCGCTCTCTGGCCCTTGTTCGCACCAACCTTCAGAACATCAAACGCGTCATCGTTGTAGTCCGGATGGAACTTCCGAAGCAGCGCATCCTTGTCGTCTGCGCTCATGCGCGGAAGATCCATGCCCATGCGCTCCTTGCGGGTGGCTTCGACTTTCGCGACGGACGCCATCATCTCATCGGTATATGGAAAACTCATCTCTTCTCCTCCTTACTTTTCGATGACGCGGGTGTCGTACATCTCTGCCAGCTTTTCCTTCGGAAGTGCCATGATCTCCTTCATGGATTCATCGTACTTGCCATCGGCGATATCCTGTACGCGCTGTGCGAGGTGCTGCGCCTTCGGGCGGAGATACTTGCCGGTCAGTCTTCTGGCAAGCATCGCGACCTGCGCATGCGAAATGCCGGCCGGGCAGCGGTCCGAGCAGACGCCGCACATGACGCAGTCAAAGGATTCGTCCGCGCACTTCTCATACTCCGCGCGCTGTGCATAGGCGATGTACTGCATGACATTGAGCTGCTGCGTGCAGGCCTTGGTGCAGGCATTACAGCCGATGCAGGCGTAGATCTCGGGGTACAGCTGCATCATGATCTGCTGGGTCGGGCGGATGTCCTCGATTTCATAGATCTTCTTTTCCAGCGGGAAGAACGGGAGGGAGGCAACACACATGTCCGGCTGAACCTTGGTGCTGCAGGCAAGACATCCATAGAGGGTGGAAGATCCCTTGATCCGGTAAATGGTGGCGCAGGCTCCGCAGAAGCCGTTGCGGCATCCGCAGCCTCTGACGAGCTGATATCCGGAATACTCGAATGCCTCCATGATGGTCAGGCTGTCCGGCACGGTGTATTTCTTGCCGTACAGGTAAACGGTAATCATATTATCCATGTTTTCCTCCAAAATCAATACTCATCCGGAAGCTCATCGAGCTGATCAAACCGGAATACCGGACCGTCCTTGCACACATACTTGGATCCGACGTTGCAGCGGCCGCACTTGCCGATGCCGCACTTCATGCGCAGCTCCAGCGTGGTGTAGACCTGATTTCTCGCAAAGCCGAGGTCCATCATGTTCTGCAGCGTGAACTTGATCATGATTGGCGGGCCGCAGATCAGCGCCACCTTGTCCAGCGACGGATTGACTTCCTTCACGTAGTTCGGAACAAAACCAACATGGCCGTCCCAGCCTTCCTGCGGCCGGTCGATGGTCAGATGCATCTTGAAATTGTCCGCCTTCTCCCAGCTGTCGCGGATCTCCTGGATGTCCACAAGGTCATCCTTGGAACGGGAGCCGTAGACCACTTCGATCTCGCCGTAGTCGGCACGCTTGGCCAGGCAGTAGTCGATCACGGAGTGCAGCGGGGCAAGACCGATGCCGCCGGCGACAAACAGGAGGCTCTTGCCCTTGAGTTCCGTATCCACCGGGAAGCCGTTTCCATACGGTCCCCGGATGGTGATCATCGAACCCGGTTCCAGCTCATGGATGAACGAGGTGAGATGGCCGGCTTTCTTGATGGAGAATTCCATGTAGGACTCGACCGTCGGGGAAGAGGTAATGGAGAACATTCCCTCGCCCACGCCCGGGATCGAAATCATCGCGCACTGTCCCGGGATGTGCTCGAAGGGTTTTCTGCCGTCCGGCGTCACCACGCGGAACGTCTTGACATCCGGCGTGTCGCGGCGGACGTCGGTCACAATGCCGATCTTCGGGATCAGCTCTTCATGACAGCTGCTCACTGTGCGTCACCTCCGATCTTCTTGGCTACCTTGACAATGTTTTTCCCGACCGGGCACTTGCGCAGGCATCTGCCGCAGCCGACACAGGAAAACTCATTCTTGTTGAGCGGCGCATAGACCAGCTTGTGCATGAAGCGCTGGCGGAATCTCTGCATCTGGGTCTTGCGGCTGTTGACCGCGGCCATCAGCGTGAAGTCGCTGTACATGCAGGAATCCCAGCAGCGGTAGCGGGTGATCTGACCATCGCCGTTGTTGAAATCGCGGATATCGTAGCACTGGCAGGTCGGGCACACAAACGTGCAGGTACCGCAGCCGAGGCATCCCTGGGAAAGCTCCTCCCATTCCGGACGGTGGAAGATCTCCAGCTGGTCCGTGCTGGTGAAATAATCGAGGTTGAGTTTGCCGATCGGAAGCTTTTTCAGGATATCCCGGACGGATGCCTGCTGCTTTTCGACCGCGGAGACATCCTCCGCATCGGTGAGGACATCCTTCACGAGATCCGTGAGCTTCTGTCCCTTCTCAGTCTTCGGCTCCCAGTACAGATTCCCGTCCGCCAGCCAGGTGACCACATCGCCCTCCGGATTCGTCGGATCAATACCGAACGTCTGGCAGAAGCAGGTCTCCTCCGGGCGGCTGCAGGCGAGAGACACGACAATGCCGTGCTCTCTTCTGGCCGCATAGAAGCCGTCCCGCGGCTCGGTCAGGAAGACATGATCCAGAATGGAAAAGCTTCTCGCGTCGCAGGCGCGGACGCCCAGGATCGCGAAGTCCTCATCCAGCTCTTTTCCGGGCTCGATGGTGAAGCTCTTCTGCTCCTTGTGGAATTTCATCAGGTCCTCGCTGATCGGGAAAAACGCGTCCTTCGCGCTCTTCACGGTCTGAAGCGCATCCAGCCGGACCTTCGCCGCACCGTCATAGGGGCGGAATTCCACCTCTCCGGCCACTTCCACCGGAAGGTAAAGACGCATTGCCTGCGCGATCGCACTGTAGAGGCGGTCCAGATCATTGACAGCAATTTTCTGCATCTCAGTTCTCCCTTCTCAGCACGACGGACGCTTCCGCGTCGCCTTCGGTGTAGGAGACCAGCGGTCCGCGGACATCCGGCTCTGCGCCTGCCTGGAACGTTCCGTACAGCTCATCGATGTCCTTGATGAACTTGCGGTTGAGCAGGTGAAGCGGAATGTTCTGCGGGCAGACACGGCTGCACTCGCCGCAGTCCGTACATCTTCCGGCCACATGGAACGCGCGGATGATGTGGAACATGTTCTCCTCGAAAGAATTGACATTGACTTTCGCGGACACGCCGGACGCCGGGTTGTCGAACACGCAGGTGCGGCAGGTGCAGGCCGGACATGCGTTGCGGCAGGCATTGCAGCGGATGCACTTGGAAAGCTGCGACCGCCAGAAGTCAAATCTCTCCTGCGGGGCCATCGCCTCCAGGCGCGCCACCTCCGCCATGCGGTCTCCCGCCTCAGGCGTATCGGGTGCCTCCTCGTCGGGCACCAGCATCTCATCGCCGGCCACATGCTTCTTGCCCTTGCAGAAATAGCAGCGGTCCTCCAGCACGTCCTTCTTTGCGACGGTGCTGTCGCCGTAGATTGTGTGGACGGTCAGCATGGTTCCTGCCTCGTCCTCCTCGATTCCGGTGATACCGGCAATTCCCTTCGCGCGGATCTTGTCGATGTCGACCATGCCGGTGCACGGCACGCCGATCGCGTGAATCTTTTCGGGCTGGATGCGGTGCTCTGTGATCAGCTCGTTATAGCTGTAGCTGTCGCAGGGCTTCAGCAGGACGATGATCTTCTTGTCATCGCTCTTGGGCGCATTGACCAGATACTTGCTCTGGTTCGGGCCGCAGAAATCGTCAAAGATCATCTCGTCCACATTGTCGGCCGTGAAGATCTCCGGCGTGACGTCATAGCAGAACTCGCCGGCTCTCCAGCCGATCACGCGGTCACAGCTGCCGTCCGCGAGAAGCTCTTTGACACGGCTCACCAGTTTGTCTCTCATTTCGCGCATCGCAGATCCCTCAGCTTTCTGTTCTTTCCGAGACGGTTGATCGTCGCGGCGAAATCATTCATGACAGCAGCAAACTTCGCGCCCTCTGCAGCGGAGACCCACTCCATGCGGATTCTCTCCGGCTCAATGCCCAGATAATCCAGCATCGAGAACAGCAGCGTCATTCTGCGCCTTGCGTAGTAGTTTCCTGTCGTGTAATGGCAGTCGCCCGGATGGCATCCGCAGATGATGACACCGTCGGCGCCTCTCTGGAACGCCCGCAGAATGAACAGCGGGTTGACACGCCCCGAGCACGGGACGCGGACGATCTTGATGTTGGCCGGATACTGGAAACGGCTGCTTCCGGCGGTATCGGCACCGCTGTAAGAGCACCAGTTGCAGCAGAAGGCCACAATCAGGGGTGTATATTCTTCCTCCACAGCGGTCTCGCCTGCGGTTTTCTCTTCCGTTAATTGCATATCGCATCTACCTCCGCCATAATCTGGTTATTTGCGAATCCTCTCAGATCCATCGCGCCGGACGGGCAGGTTACCGTGCAGGCACCGCAGCCCTGGCAGACCGCCTCATTGACGACCGCGACGCGGCGGGTCTCACGCACACCCTTGTAGACGACCATCTGATCCTGATAGGAAATCGCACCGTACGCGCAGACATTGGTGCACTGCGAGCATCCGTTGCAGAGTGTCGGATCGGAATGGGCGATGCAGGGGTTGGACATCAGGTGATCCTTCGACAGAAGGCCGATGACCTTGGATGCCGCGGCAGAAGCCTGCGCTACCGTCTCGGGGATGTCCTTCGGGCCCTGGCACATGCCGGCCAGATAGATGCCCGCCGTCGGGCTCTCCACCGGGCGCAGCTTTGCGTGCGCTTCCGAGAAGAAGTCGTTGGTGTCCATGGAAGCCGTGAGCATCGTGCCCAGATGTCTCGCCGACGGATCCGGTTCGACCGCCGCGGCCAGGACGACCAGATCGGCGTTCATGTGGATCTGACGGTTGTTCAGCAGATCGGAGGCCTGGACCTTCAGGCATCCGTCGCCCTGCTCCACCTTGCCGACCATGCCCTTGATGTAGTGGACGCCGTACTCTTCCACCGCTCTGCGGTAGAACTCATCAAAGTTCTTGCCCGGCGTGCGGACGTCAATATAGAACACGGTGCAGTCCACTTCCGGCCAGTGATCCTTGACCAGAATCGTGTGCTTTGCGGTATACATGCAGCATACCTTCGAGCAGTAGGGCTTTTCACGGCAGGTATCCTTGCCGCGGGAACCGACGCACTGGATGAAGACGATGTTTCTCGGGCGCTTGCCGGTGGACGGCACGCGCAGATCGCCGGCGGTCGGACCGGAGGCGCTCATCATGCGCTCGAACTCGAGGGAGGTGACCACATCCGGGCTGTTGTTGTAGAGATATTCGTCAAACTTGGTCGGTTTGATCTGATTGTATCCGGTGGCCAGCACAATGGCGCCGTAGTCCTGTTCAATGTAGGTCGGCTGCTGGTCGTAATCGATGGCGCCCGCCTCGCAAACCTTCTGGCAGAGACCGCACTTGCCGGTCTTGAAATGAATGCAGGCCGTCGGGTCCAGGGTCGCAACCAGCGGCACCGCCTGTGCAAACGGAATGTAGATGGCCGGGCGCATGTTGAGGTTCATGTTGAACTCGTTGAGATTGCGCTTGCTCGGGCACTTCGTGGTGCAGAGGCCGCAGCCGGTGCACTTGGTGGCATCCACATATCTCGGCTTCTGCTTGATCGTTGCATGGAAGCTTCCGATAAAGCCGGAAACCTTCTCCACCTCCGAGTAGGAGTAGATCGTGATATTCTCGTTGGCGCCCACATCCACCATCTTCGGGGTGACGATGCAGGACGAGCAGTCAAGGGTCGGGAAGGTCTTGTCGAGCTGCGCCATCTTTCCGCCGATGGTCGGCTTCTGCTCGACGATATCCACCTTGAATCCGGCTTCCGCAATGTCCAGCGCGGTCTGCATGCCGGCGATTCCGCCGCCGATGACCAGGGCGCGCTTTGTGACCGGATTGGGGGATTCAAACAGCGGCGCGTTGAGCTGCACCTTGGCGATGGCCGCCGTGCCGAGGCTGATGGCCTTCTCGGTGGCAGCCTTCCGGTCCTTGTGCACCCACGAGTCCTGCTCACGGATGTTCGCGATTTCCAGCATGTAGGGGTTCATGCCCTCCGCCGATACGCACTTGCGGAAGGTCGCCTCGTGCATGTGCGGCGAGCAGGCGCAGATGACCACCGCGTCCAGCCTGCTGTCGCGGATGGCCTCCCGGATCAGGTTCTGGCCGGAGGCGGAACACATATACTGATAATCTTTGGAAACGACGACGCCCGGCTGCTTTCCCAGCGCCTCGGCGACAGCCTTTACATCAACGGTGGCGGCAATATTGCTTCCGCACCAGCAAACAAATACACCAATTCTCTGCATATTGTCCCCCCAGCCTTATTTCTTGTACTTTCTGAACGCCGTGACAATAGCCTGCTGCGGGAGATCCTCATTCAGCATCCCGGGGATTTCCTCCGGAATCAGATGATCCATGTTCTGCTGACGGACAACCGCAAGGCGGACTGCCTCAATGAATTTGCCCGGCGCAACATTTCTGGGACATCTCTCCACGCATGCCATGCAGGAAAGGCACAGATACAGGGACTGCGAGTGAAGCAGCGGCTCCACGTCGCCGCGGTCTACCATGTCTACGAACTGATGCGGATGATACTCCATCTTGTCATAGGCGGGGCAGGTTCCGGAACATTTGCCGCATTTCATACAGAGGCGCGGATTCGAACCGCTGATCTGTACAATGGTCTCACGGTCAATTGCCATTTTCAACCTCCTCCTTGACGCCAAGGGCCTCCGCGAGCAGCTCGGTGAAATAGTACACCGGTACCTTCGTGACGGAATTCACGGTCAGGTTGTACCGGCAGAGCGGACATGCCGTGATCAGGCAGTCGGCTCCCTGCGACAGTGCGGACTGCACGATCGCCTCGCTCCGGGAGGACGCGAGTTCCTTGTCATTCAGCGTCTGGTATCCGCCGCAGCATTCGTTGCGCTGTCCGTAGATCACCGGCGTCGCACCGAGTGCGCGGATGAAATCCTCCATGATCTTCGGGTTCTCGGGATCATCAAACTGAAGCACTCTGCCCGGGCGGAGCAGAAGGCATCCGTAGTACGCCCCGATCTTCCTGCCCTTGAGCGGATTCTTCACGGCCTTCTTCAGGTTGTCAAAGCCGATGGTGTCCCGCAGCACCTCGAGGTAATGGACGACATTGACCTCGCCGTGGTACGCAACGCCCTCCTGTGCCAGATAATTGTTTGCCTTCTGGATGAAGTTCTCATTGCTCCGGCAGTCCGCGTTGACGCGCTTGATCACGTTGTAGCAGGCAGAGCAGAGTGTCAGGAGATCCTGTCCCTTGTCCCTGGCCTGCGCCAGCGCGCGGACCGAAGTGAGCTTTGTGGCAATCTCGTCGGTGGATGCCGTATAGGCGCCGCCGCAGCACTGCCAGTTTTCCACTTCCTCCATCTCGAATCCCAGCACCTTTGCGGAGGCAATCGCGTAATCGCTCAGGATCTTCGCCTTGGTCCGCAGTGTGCAGCCGGGATAATAACTGTATGTCATGTGTCAGTTCTCCTTCTATAGGGATGATGCGCAGGAAACGCCGTGCGCCCCGCGCATCCGGATCACACCCTTACGCCATCTCTTCCGGATGGAATACCTCGTCAAATTTCTCCGGCGTCAGGAATCCGAGTCCTGTGCACGCCTCGCGCAGGGAGATATTCTTCTCGAAGGCGTAGTGCGCGGTCTTAGCGGCATTCTCGTATCCGATGTACGGAGAAAGCGCGGTGACAAGCATCAGCGAATTGTGGAGGTTGGAATTCATCTTCTCCGGATTCGCCTTGATGCCGGACGCGCAGTGCTCGTTGAACGAGCGGATGACATCGGCCAGAAGACGCACCGACTGCAGGAAATTGTACGCGATCACCGGGATGAAGACATTGAGCTCGAAGTTGCCCTGGCTCGCCGCAAAGCCGATGGCTGCGTCATTGCCCATGACCTGAACCGCCACCATGGTCATGGCCTCGCACTGCGTCGGATTCACCTTGCCGGGCATGATGGAGCTGCCGGGCTCGTTGGCCGGAATCGTGATCTCTCCCAGGCCGCAGCGGGGGCCGCTGGCCAGCCAGCGCACGTCATTGGCGATCTTCATGAGATCCGCCGCCAGTGCAGCCAGCGCGCCGTGGGCAAAGCGGATGTCATCCTTGGCGGTAAGCGCGTGGAACTTGTTCTCCGCGGTCACGAAATTCTTCCCGGTGATTCCGGAAATCTCCGCCGCCGCCTCTGTGTCAAATCCCTTCGGCGCGTTGAGTCCGGTGCCGACGGCCGTGCCGCCCAGCGCCAGCTCCTTCAGACCCGGAAGCGTCTTCTGCAGCATATCCTTTGTCTTTTCCAGCATGTTGCGCCAGCCGGAGATCTCCTGCGAGAAGCGGATCGGCACGGCATCCTGCAGATGCGTGCGGCCGGTCTTGACATACTGCGTGTTCTCCGACTCCAGGCGGCGGAAGGTTGCGATCAGCGTGTCCATCGCGGGGAACAGGTTGTCCTCAATGGCGATGGTGGCCGCGATGTGCAGTGCCGTCGGGAACGTGTCGTTGGAGCTCTGGGACATGTTCACATGGTCATTCGGGTGAAGGATCTTCTTCCCGGCGATCTCATTGCCCCGGTTAGCGATCACCTCGTTAGCGTTCATGTTGGACTGTGTGCCGGACCCGGTCTGCCAGACAACCAGCGGGAAATTGTCGGAGAGCTTTCCGCCGATCACCTCGTCCGCCGCGGCGCAGATCGCGTTTTTTCTCTCCTCATCCAGCTTTCCCAGCTTGTAATTGGCCAGGGCCGCACCTTTCTTCAGGATTCCGAAGGCGTGGATGATTTCCGCCGGCATTTTCTCACCGCCGATCTTGAAGTTCTGGTAACTGCGCTGGGTCTGTGCGCCCCAGTACTTGTCCGCCGGAACCTTCATCTCCCCCATGGAATCGTGTTCGATTCTGTATTCCATCCGATTTTTCCTTTCCTTCCCGCGCGAAAAAGCCTCTCCCGGCTCCCTGCGGGAGCAGGGAAGCGCTGCCGTCAGTCTTTCTTCAGGCCGTTGATGATTCCGTGCAGAGAATCCGCGCTGATGTGCATCTTGGCGACTTCATCGTCCGTCAGCTCCACCGGAACCGTGCGCTTGACGCCGTTGGGTCCGATCACTGCCAGGCAGCTCAGGCAGACGTCCTCGATGCCGTACTCCCCGTGCATCATGGTGGAAACCGTGGTGATCGTCTCATAATCCGCCAGAAGCATGCCGATCAGGTTGACCACGGCCACCGTCACGCCGTAGAAGGTCGCGCCCTTCTTCTTGATGATCTCGCTGCCGGACTTCTTCACATACTGATGCATGGCCTCTTTGTCAAGCGGCGGGATGCCCTGGCCGGAAGCCTGCACAAATTTCTCATAGTCATCCAGCCGCATGCCGGAGATGTTGCAGACCGACCACGGGATGAAGGAGCTGTCACCATGCTCGCCGAACACATAGGCGTGGATGTTCTTCTGGGCGATCTGGTAGTGATTGGAAAGGCCGTAGCGCAGTCTCGCGGTGTCCAGCTGGGTGCCCGAGCCCATGATTCTGTTCTCCGGGATGCCGGAATACTTCATGAAGGTGTAGGTCATGATATCCACCGGGTTGGCGACGATGATGTAGAGGGCATCCGGTGCATACTTGCCGAGCTCCGGAGCGATGCTCTTGATGATGTTGACATTCGTCTGCGCCAGGTCCAGACGGGTCTGGCCGGGCTTTCTCGCAACACCGGAGGTGATGATGACAATATCGGATCCCGCCGCGTCGCTGTATTCGCCGGAATAGATGGAGATCGGATCACGGAATGCGGTGCCCTGCGCGATATCCGTCGCCTCTCCCTCCGCCTTGTCTTTGATGACATCGATCAGCACGATCTTGGAAACATAGGATTCCTGCGAAAGTGTGAATGCGAGTGTGGCGCCAACGGAACCGGCACCCACAATGGTGATTTTGCTGGCCATATTCAGTCTCCTTTCAGAATGTGTGAAGCTGTGGTCCGGGATTTGCCTGCACTCCCCCGCCCGCGTCAGCGGATCCGGTCACTCTGTCAGAAGCGCAGGATTTTTGTTTCCAGTTAATCGTTATTGTCAAAACATTAACGATCTTGGGGCTAATATAGCAAAATCGGGCAGATATTTCAAGACCGTAGTCATTCCTAACTATCGTATTTCACAATCGCGTCTGCCCTGTCTGCCGCCCGGCTGAGGCTGTCTCCCAAGCGGCGATGCTTTCCTGCGGAACATTCTGACGCGGCTTTGGATTCTGCCGATGCACGGCTGCAATCTTCTCGAAAAAGAAAAAAAGAGGGATGCGGACTGCTCCGCATCCCCCACTGTCTTTTCTTTCTGATCCTGCCGTGTCTGATTCGACGGGCTCCGTTTCCGGACATCCGGTTCTTTCCCGGTCTCATGCCTTCTGCCCGGCTGCATGAAGTCCCATCCGGCTCTTTCCGCGTACATCTGACCCTAGTTCCGGTCTCAGGCCCCGGGCGCCGCCGCCGCTTCGGTCGAGGCGGATGAGACATCTGCAGCCCCGGCTTCCGTCGCAGCCGATGATTCTGTCGGTGCGGCGGCCGATTCCGCCGCAGCCGTGTCCTGCGCCGCGCCGGCTGCCGCGGAGGACTCCGTCGAAACCGGCGTATTGTTATTCAGAAGATCGGCCGGATTGGCCGCGCTGTTAAAGACGCCCGCATCGAACTGGGCCAGCGTCTGCGGCGAAATCGCCGTCAGGCGGTTCCGGATTTCCGTCACCCACTGGCCGTCCGGGAACTGCTGCAGATACTGGATGTACAGCGCCACTGCGTCATCCGTGCTGCCCATCTCCTCGGTGCACAGCGCCTTGTAGAACAGGGCGGAGTCATAGGTGGCATCCAGCTCCAGAATCCGATCGCAGATCTCGATTGCGCGCTGCCGATTGCCGTCCGTCTCCCGGGCGGTCTCGGCCATGGCAAACAGGCGGTTGGTCAGGTTGTTCTCGAAGTCATTCTGCATCAGCTGATACATCTGCTGATACGCCTCTTCGGTGGACGCATTGGCGTCCAGCTTCGGGAACTCATCCGCAAACGTCATGAAATCGTCCTGAATGCAGAGATCCGCGACGGCCATGATCGACTCATAGGCAGTCTTTAGATCCGCCGTATCCTGGGACTGGGAATCCAGCTTGCTGTTTGCGCTGTCCCGGTCCTCGGTGAGCTGATCGATCTGGTCGTTCAGGTCCGCAATCCGGGCATTCAGGGAATTGTACTTTTCCTCGTACTGCGCGATCTGGGCGTCATTCTTTGCCTGGTACTGGCTCTCCCGCCCCGGCATGATGACGAAGTAGAGCACGCCGAGAGCCAGAAGGAATCCCGCCAGAATCAGGAGTGCGTTCATGAAATAGCTTCCGAAGTCGCGCATCCGGACGGGGATGATGACCTCCTCGCGCTCCAGTTCGCCGGCGACGCCGATCTTTGCCGGCTTCTTCTTCGGAAGGTACGGCTCGATCTCCTTCTTGAAGGCAATGGCCTGCGGATTGCCCCGGTCCTGCTTCAGGCAGTGGGTGAGCACCCGGTCAGCCTCCTCATACTTCTGCTCGTTGATCAGAAGAAGCGCAAGCAGAAGGTGAGCCTTCAGCATGCCTGGCGTCACGGAAATCACCTTTTTGAGCTGAATCATCGCCAGGTCATTGGACCCGGTTCTGGCATACTCCAGCGCCTGATTGAATTTGTGGATGGAGACATCCGCCGAATCCAGCGCCCCGCGGTTTTCCCGCATCTCACGGATGTAGCCGTCCGCCGGGTTTCCGCGGTGGCGGAAATTCTTGCTGACGATCCATTCCTTCAGCGCCAGCGCCGCCTCCCCGGTCTCATAGTAGCACAGGCCCAGGAGGTTTCTGGCATTGATGTTCTTCTTCCACAGCTGAAGGCTGGTCTTCAGGCACTCCTCCGCGCCGGTCAGGTCTCTGGCTCTTGCCCGCTCCAGGCCGAGATTGTAATACTCGTTTGAGGTGTAAATGATCTTGCGGTACAGCCTGATATCGGCGCCGCACCGCGGGCAGACGTTCCGATCATCCAGAAGTCTGGCATTGCATCTGTAACATTTCATCTTCCATTCCTCCGGCCGGCAGATCTTCGGCAGACCGCATTACTGTCTCTGTCCGGACGGCTGTGCGTTTTTCTCCTCCAGGATCTCCTGGAGGATGTCCGTCAGATCCGTCATCTTGTCGTTCATGATCGCCTTTTCCGTCTGGTCCACCTCCAGGCTGGGCCGGAACTTCGAAAGTTCCTCCTCAAAATTGATCATTCTCTCCTCCTTCGCTCCGTTCCCCGCTGCCTTCAAACATCCGGCGCACGGCATCCCGGTAGATCTCCCGGGCAATGTGCCGGTACGCCGCACAGCAGGACGCAAAGTGCTCCATCATGACACCGCTGTTGACTTCCAGAATCTCAAACCCCGCGTCCGTGCGGATCACATCCACCGATGCAAAGCGCACGGAAAGGGCTCTGGCCGCCGCCTTTGCCAGGGATACCGCCTCGGCCGGAAGATCCGGTCCGGTCAGAAGCCTCGGCCGGGCTCCCTGCCCGAGATTGTGCTTCCAGTTGAGCGGAACCGCTTCCCCCTGTGCCGGGATCCGCCGCAGGGCGGCCCCCTCCGGAAGGACATTTCCCACCGGCCTGCCGGCGGCAAGTGCCTCGCCGATCAGCTGTCCCAGCGTGCGGCTGCCGTCCCCCGTGACGGAAGGCCGGATCTTTTCAAACGCCAGGCGGATCTTCCCGTCCAGAAGGACCAGCCGCACCTCCTGCCGGATGTCCCGGCACGGGCAGACGGCGAGGGAGCGGGAGACCTGGAAGATCTGCGATGCCGCATACTCCGCTTCCGCCGGCGTGGAGGCCAGATAGACCTGATTTCCGCCGGTCCCCACATTGTCCTTGAGCACAATGGTGCCGTACCGTTCCAGCGCCCGGAAGATCTTCGCGTATCCGCCCTCCCGGCCGTTGTAGTGCAGAAGGGACGGCGACATGACAAGACTGTGCGGGACACAGGGTATCCCCGAATCCCGCAGAATCTCACTGGTGATATTTTTGTCCGTACAGATCTGCTGTACCGACGCAGGGTTCAGCCCGAACTGGTAGCCCAGGATGAAGGCCTGCCGGCCGCCCTTCGTCAGGCGGAACGCCCAGTCCGAGGACCAGGAATCCAGCCGGATGCCCTCCTCGGCACAGATTTCCGTCAGAAGCTGCACATAGACACTTTTCCCCGCGGACGATTCCGCGGTGCAGCCGGCCGGTTTCCCCGCCGGCTGCGCTTTCTTATCCGCCATATTCTCCTATCTTCCGGATCAGTGTTTTCCTTCCAGCGCCGCCAGCCGCTCCTGCACCTGCGCCATCTTGGCCTGGTAGCCTGCCAGCTTGTCGCGCTCTTCCTGCACCTTCGCGGCAGGCGCCTTCGCGAGGAACCGCTCATTGCCAAGCATTCCCTGCGAACGGCGGAGCTCTCCGTAGAGCCTTTCCTCTTCCTTCTTCAGACGCTCCTTCTCCTTTTCGATGTCCACCAGGTCCGCAAACGGAAGATACAGGGTTGCACGGGAGGTCACCGCCGAGACGGCGTCATCGCCGATGCCCGTGCGGTCTGCCTGAATCACGACATCACTGCCCGACGCAAGCGTCCGGAAGAAGACCTCAGACTGCGCGAAGATGTCCCGGACCTCCGCGTCCGCGGTCACCACGTAGATTCTCGTCCGGCGGGACGGCGCCACATTCATCTGCGTGCGGACATCGCGGATCGCGCGGACCGCCTCGCGGATCACATCGACACGGTTTTCCTCCGCCGGGAAGTTCCATTCGCCGCGGTACACCGGCCAGGAGGACACCATGATGCTCTCCTCCTCGCTCTGGATGTTGCAGAAAATCTCTTCCGTGATGAACGGCATGAACGGATGCAGGAGCTTCAGGATCTGGATCAGGACCGTCTTCAGCGTGCGGATCGCCGCTGCCTTGGTCGTATCGGTGTCGGAATGCAGGCGCGGCTTCACCATCTCGATGTACCAGTCGCAGAACTCATCCCAGGCAAAGTCGCTGACCTTCTGCAGGGCAATGCCCAGCTCATATTTGTCGAGATTTTCCGTGACCTCCCGGGCAAGGCGATTCGCCTTGGAGAGAATCCAGCGGTCCGCATCGGTCAGATCGGCGAGGGTGACCGCCTCCACCGAGGCCGGCGCGGCTTGCTCCACATTCATCAGGATAAACCGGGACGCGTTCCAGATCTTGTTGGCGAAATTGCGGGACGCCTCCACCCGGGACCAGTAGAAGCGCATGTCATTGCCGGGAGCGTTTCCGGTCAGAAGCGTCATCCGGAGTGCGTCCGCGCCGTACTTGTCGATCACGTCCAGCGGGTCAATGCCGTTGCCGAGGGACTTGGACATCTTCCGGCCCTGGTCATCGCGCACCAGGCCGTGCATCAACACCGTGTGGAACGGCACCTTCCCGGTCTGCTCGATGCCCGAGAAGACCATCCGGATCACCCAGAAGAAGATGATGTCGTAGCCGGTGACCAGCACATTGGTCGGATAAAAATACTTGTATTCCGGCGTCTCCTCCGGCCAGCCCAGCGTGGAGAACGGCCAGAGCGCGGAAGAGAACCAGGTATCCAGCGTGCCGTCCTCCTGCGTCAGATGCGTTCCGCCGCAGTACGGGCAGACCGTCGGATCCTCCCGGGTGACGATCATCTTCCCGCAGTCCCCGCAAGTCCACACCGGAATCCGGTGTCCCCAGATCAGCTGCCGGGAAATACACCAGTCATGGATGTTTTCCAGCCAGTTCAGATAGGTCTTTCCGTAGCTCTCCGGCACAAAGCGGAGGCTTCCGTCCTTCAGCGCGGCAATCGCGGGCTTTGCCATCTCATCCATCTTCACGAACCACTGGGGCTTGACCATCGGCTCGACCGTGGTATGGCACCGGTCATGGGTTCCCACGTTGTGCCTGTGCGGAACCACCTTCACCAGAAGGCCCATCTCGTCCAGGCGCTTTACAATGGCCTTGCGTGCCGCATAGCGGTCCATGCCGGCGTACTCGCCGCCGTTGGCATTGATGGTGCCGTCATCATTCAGGATGTTGATCTCCGCCAGATGATGGCGCTGTCCGACTAAAAAGTCGTTCGGATCGTGGGCCGGCGTGATCTTCACGCAGCCGGTCCCGAACGCGCGGTCCACATAGTCATCCGCAATCACCGGGATCTCCCGGTTGACAATCGGCAGGAGAAGCTTCTTGCCGACCAGGTCCGTGTAGCGCGGATCGGACGGGTTGACCGCCACGGCAGTATCGCCGAGCATGGTCTCCGGACGGGTCGTCGCAATTTCGACGAACTTTCCCTCTTCCCCGACAATCGGATAATTGATGTGCCAGAAGAAGCCGTCCTGCTCCTCGTACACCACCTCCGCGTCAGAGATGGACGTCTGACACTGCGGGCACCAGTTGATGATCTTATTCCCCTTGTAGATGTATCCTTTTTCGTAGAGGCGCACGAAGACCTCGCGGACCGCCCGGGAGCAGCCCTCGTCCATCGTGAAGCGCTCGCGCTGCCAGTCCGCGGAGGCGCCGAGCTTCTTGAGCTGGCTGATGATCCGCGTGCCGTACTCATCGCGCCACTCCCAGCAGTACTTCAGGAATTCCTCACGGGTGAGATCCTTCTTCTCAATGCCCTTTGCGCGCAGTTCGTTGGTGACCTTCACCTCCGTGGCGATGGCCGCGTGATCGGTGCCCGGCTGCCAGAGCGTCTCATATCCCTGCATCCTCCGGTAGCGGATGATGGTGTCCTGCATGGTGTTGTCCAGCGCGTGGCCCATGTGAAGCTTGCCGGTGATGTTGGGCGGCGGCATGACAATGGTGAACGGTTTCTTCTTTGCGTTCGGTTCCGCGTGGAAGTACCCATTCTTCTCCCACTTTTCATACAGCCTTCCCTCAATCCGGGAAGGATCATAAGTCTTGTCCAGTTCCTTCATCCGATGTGCCTCCCTGTATCCCCGGCAGGAGCAGTGCACTCCATGCCACGCATCTTCCTGTAGCCCAGCCGCAGTGCGGTCAGGCGGTTCTTTGCCGCACTCCTGGTGTCCTTCGACAGCGGAATGATTCCTCTCTCCTCCATCGACTCCTGGACGGAATTCAGATGGCGAGTCTCCGCCTCCAGATACTCCGCCTGCCAGCGCCCGAAGCGCAGCGCATCCACATTTTCCAGTTCCTCCGGCAGGGGTCTGCCTGCCAGCATGGCCGCAAAATAGATCTGCTTCTGCACGGCCGGATCCCGTCCGGCCTCCCATGCCGCCTGAAAGCACTCCATCGCCTCATCAAAACAGCCCAGCTGCATGTAGCAGGCGCCCATGTGCTGGGACGCCTGTGCAAAAAGCGCCGGGTTCTTTGCTGCCCGTGCCGGCCCCCCGAGAATTCTCTGGTAGATCCGGACGGCATTCTCATACCGCCCGCGCCCGTACAGAAGGTCCGCCCGCTCCAGATCCTGGACAGCCGGTTCCCTCCGGTGAAAGGCGTTGTACTGCTCAAAGAAATCGGAAATCTCCGGATCCGAGCAGTATCCGGAATCCCGCAGCAGAATCATCAGGACCTGATACAGATCCATGGATGCCCGGACCGACCGTTTGATCCTGCCGGCGACATCCGCTTTTCCCAGGCTTTTCAAGAAATCATACAGGGGTTCATCCACAAAGCGGTTGTCAATGAGCGGAATAAAGTGCAGGATGTAATACGCCATTTCTTCCATGCTCATGATCCGGATGCCCAGTTCCCTGTCCGTCCATGGCGTCGACGCGGCCGGCCCGCATAAAATATACTGTCCCATTGATTAGTCCTGAATTCTGATCCGGCTCTTCCGGACAGCCCCGGACGCGGGGAAGAGATCCCCGAAGCCCAGATCCACCACGCGGATCAGCGCCTCCTTCTCGGAGACAAAATTTAAGATCACCTGTACCCGCGTCGTCTTATTCGGCCGCTTCGGGAAATTGTCGAGCGGGATGGAAAAAGACCGCACCAGCTTCCCGCCGGACATCTCGATGCGCACATTGATGCTGTCCGTATCGTCCAGAATCAGCTCGGCGTTGGTTTTCACATCATACCATAGAGTCCCTTCTCTGGCAAGAATGAGGGCCGCCTTCTGCCCGTGGTTCAGGACTTCCATGAGGATCGTTGCCCGCACTCTCCCCTCGCACAGGAAGGTATACGGGAACGCACTGCGGCGCTCTTCCCTCCTGCCGTCGGCGACAGCCTTCTGCTGGTACCGGTCGGCGGAAATCGCCGCGGCGCCGCGCGCAAAGAGATTCTGGTCGATGAAGACCCGCCGGTTCCGGCCGGAGACCGCCTGGAGGAAGCGGCTTTTTTCCTGTGCGGCGAACTGATCAAAGCCGCGCCCGCAGAGGAAGACCGACGAGATATGGCGGCCGGCGAATTCCTTCTCCGCGTGATCGGCCAGGATCTCATCCGCCAGGTGGAGCTTGACCTCGTCCGCCGTCAGATCTTCCGAGACATCCTTTTCCAGCACCTTCCGGTCGGAATAGACGCTCTCGGGCTCGGTGTTGCGCAGGACGCTCATGCTGCTGAGCGAAATCTGTCCCTGCGACCAGTCGAAAATCATGCTCTCCGCGGCATACAGCTCCCGCTTCTGCGAGAGGACGCAGCAAAGCATCGCTTCCGTGCGGCTGACGATGCTGACTCTGCCGCGCGCGATCCCGCAGGCATCCGTGCAGACCGTCAGCGCATTGATCAGCTGCAGATCCACCGACGGAACGCCGATGGTCAGCACAAGGATCTCTCCCGTGCCCTCCTGCTCCGCCGTGCGGTCCAGGACGCAGCGCAGAAATGCCGTGAAGAGCTCCTGTGCGCTCAGGGGATTCTGCGCCTCCCCGACACTGTGGCTCTCATTTTTGATCAGACCCTGCAGAAGGTGATCGGCAAAGATTCCCTTGCCCTCCAGGGCCGCGCTGTAGGCGTCCTTCCCCAAATGGAAATCCGCCTCGCCGCTCATGCGCCCGACCGCCGTCTGCACCCAGCCGTGTCCGTCCGCCTGCGGAAAAACGATGTCGTCGGGCTCGCCATCTGTCGTTTTCATCGCGCTCACTCTGCAGATATCATCACAGAGATCGATTCCTATCAATAATCCGTCCATTCTGCTGCCGTCCTGACTCCTTGTTTTTCCCGGTCTTCCGGCGAAGGCCTCCGGGCTGTATGGCTGTTTTCCTCACTGACTGACCGGTGCATTCGCATGGCCGGATCCTCTCCATCAGAGTAACGGGAACAGATCCTTTGCCACGCGGATCTCCCGTTCGGTCCGGGACATCAGGCGGAGCAGTTTCTCCGCACTGCCTCCGCATGCCAGCCGGATTTCCCGGCAGATTCTGTCATACAGGCTTCCTTTTCGCGCGTAGCAGCCGTCCCCGGACAATTCGGGAAGAGGGAAAGTCCCCTCCGCCGATACGGCAGAGAGAGCCGCGGTCTGGCCCGGATAGAGGAAGACCGGCGCCGTATAGATTCCGGGATAGATCTCTGCGAGCGGGAAAGAGACTGCCTGTTCCCCCGCGTCATCCCGCACCCTGCCCTCGGCATGGACCGTCAGTCCCGGTTTTCCCTTCCATTCCGCCACCCGGATGCCTTCCATCTGGTGCGGCAGTTCAATGTGCCTGCTCAGTTTTTCGAAGGAAACCGCAAAGCGCCCCTCCGCACAAGCCTCATAGACAATGGTCTCGCACAGATTCCGGCTCTTGTCAGACAGTTCCGCGTGGTCCGCACAGGCGCACAGCAGCGCCAGCGGGAATCCCGCCGGCAGCTTTTCCGGGTGCTGGCGCAGAAGCAGCTCTTCCACTGCTGCCTCCGCATCCTCCGGGAGAGGAATTCCCTCGGTCAGGGTCCGATGGCAGCAGATGGCCAGATAGGCCCGGTGTACCGGATCGGTCACCTCACAGAACCTTTGATAATAGGACCACGCCTCCGGAAGAACGGCAAAGCGCCCGGTCACCATCACCTGAATGACCGTGCGCTCCGGCAGCTGGTACATCTCCGCATGCATGCCCTCCGCCTGTTTCAGGAGCGCCAGGCAGGATTCCGTTGTCCCGCGGTAATATAGCGCCAGATACCGGATGATCCGGTCATTCACCTCACCCTCCGCCAGGAGCCTCCGGCAGAGTTCCAGGATCAGGGAGTCTCTGCCGTATTCCGCCTCGGAAATCAGGCGGGACGTCAGGCGCAGCAGGAGTTCCGGGCGGATTCCCTCTGTCCCGTACTTTTTGATCTGCGCAACCGCCTGGGGGATTCTGCCGTATTCGATCAGAAGCTCCGTGATTCTGCGCCGGTCTTCCGGGGCAAACTGCTCCGGTGCCAGCGAGGCGACCCAGCCGGCCGCAAAATCGGCGGATGCCCCCTCCGCGGCTTCCGTCCCGCGCAGGTTCTGCCGGTACAGGTAGCCGACCGCCCGGCGCATCAGGAGGGTTCGGAACGACTCCTGCAGGTTTTTGTCGGAGAGCATCCGGAAGGCGAGGCTGCAGGTCTCCTCGCTGTCGATCTCCATGGTATAGAGTTTCTCGGTCTGCTCCAGGAGCAGCATTTCATGATTCTGGTTTCTGCGCCGGCAGATGGCGACCAGATCCGGATGGGAAAACAGCGGTTCCATGGTGCAGTCGGGATCGGTATACCGGTTTCCGAAGCGGTCCTCAAAGAAAATCACCGCATTGTCCGCGCAGACCGGCACGCAGGCCTTTCCGTCCTTCAGGCGCGCCTCCGTCTCCCGGATCAGCTGCGGGTAGTGCACGAAGACGCGGACCGCCTCCGGCAGCTTCGTCGTGATCTCCCGCGCATACAGAATGCCCGGCAGGATGCCCGCCAGCCTGCTGTCAATCAGATCGGGCGTCAGCACGGCCTCATAGAGCGGCGCCCATGCGCGGCCGCATTTACCCTCCAGGAGACCGGCAATCGCAAAGTCCGTGACCGGCCTGCGATAGGTTTCCTGCAGTCCCTCGTCGTCCGCACAGCGGCAGAGGACATACTGGTAGACATTCAGGCGCACCCGGTCATCTCCCGACTGCGACAGCCCGAAGTACATCAGAAGGTCGCGGGGGATTTCCCCGCTGTAATCCTCCGGCAGGGCATTCAGGAACGCGTCGTCCAGGCCGGCCAGTTCCAGCCGGTCCGCGAGGGCCCGTGCATACCAGTCGAACGCGTCTTTGTCCGCGTCCCCGCGGCGGATCAGGATCCGGCAGACCGCGGAGGTCAGCTGGTCGGACGGTTTCTCCTTTGCAAGCCGGAAAAGGAGGCGCAGCCGCAGCCGGTCGCTCCCCGGATTCGTCCCCGTCCATGTGAGGAATGCCGCATCCACCGCCGGGGTGCTGCAGCCGTATTTCTGCATGTAATCAAAGGTATAGAGCGCGAGCGGCGACTCCTTCTTCATCAGATCGGGCTCCGCACGGTACAGACGGGCGCTGAACGCATAGACCAGCGGACTGTTTCCGTAGGCGTTCTGCACATCGTTCAGAAACGCCTCGGCATCCCGCCGGGAACATTTCATGTTCATGATCAGTTCCAGCAGCGCGATGAGCATCCCCGGAACCGAATCATACTGGCGCTGCACCTCTGCGGCCGCCTGCTGCCGTCCGCTTTCGTCGATCGCGGAACAGTACCGGAGATACTGATAAAAGCAGTACTGTTCCGGCTCCGCCTGCTCCTGCCGCTCAATCTGAGGGCGGATCCACTCCAGAAGCTCCTCCGCCTCATCGCCCTTGTCGGACTGGGTGTAGATCCACGCCTTGACCAGATTCAGCCACGGATCCGGCCCGAAGCGGTGCAGGCAGCCGTCTGTCATTCTCTCAAGCTTTGAAAGCACCACCGGCTCGGCGTAGCTGGCGTTGAGATATTCCAGGATCGTGCGGCAGAGCTCCGCCCTGTTTTTGCGCGGGATTTCCCGCATGGCGCGGGGCGGCACGCGCCGGTGTGCATGGACCGTGACCATATGGGTTTCCGTGTCGCTGGAAAAAATCAGGCGCCCCCAGTTGTGCCCGGAGTGCATTCCCGCCCGGCGGACGGAAAATTCCGTCACACATTCCGTCCCCTGGAAATCCGCCCGGGTCAGAACTGGCCTGTCGGGAACCAGCCATGGAACATCCGCACGCACCCGGATCTGAAGATATCCCCATGTGCTCCCGGTCAGGCGGACGGAGAAGGTCTGCTCCTCCGCGCCGGCCTCCACCACGCTGTCCTCTAAGAGGCTGGCGGCCGCCGAAAAGGACACCGGCTTTTTCAGGCCGGCGGCGATCAGAAAGGTCTCCATTCCCTGTGCCGGGTTTTCCGCGCGCTGCACGCCGCCATACAGGGCGGCGATGCGGGGATCCGACAAAAACGGCATCTGCAGAAACTCCGGCGACTGGAAGAACGCCAGCGCATCCTCCGGCTGCTGCTGTGCCGCCAGTGCGAATGCCTGCAGGGTCTCCGGGCGCACCCGGTGCGCCGGTGTTTCCTGTGCACGGAAAGAAAAGGGGAGAGTCCGCTCTCCCTCATTGCTCACGATCTGAAGATCTCCCGCAATCACATCCCCGGGATGACTGTCGGCAGTGTGGATTTCCAGGCGCAGCGTGTCCGTCAGACCCGCGCAGTTTTCCGTGAGTACCCGCACCCGGTCGTTGGTCGACCAGAACGACGCCTCAAAGGGCACCCGGTTGCGGCTCACCACTGCCACATCCAGCCGGATGACGGCCCGCACCGGCACCTCGCGGCTCAGATGATCCGGCACAAAAATCAGCTCCGGTTTCGGCACGCAGATCTGCCCCTCTGCTATCTGTTCAATCCGCTCGTTCAATCGATTCTCCCCTGCCTCTCTGCCGCGGATGTGCGGGCGCGCCCTGCGGCACGCCCGCACATCCGGTGAAGATATCCGCCGCCGCACGCAGGAGGCTTACTGCAGTTCCTGCTTTGCGATCTTTACCAGACGGCTGGTGCCCAGCCGGGAAGCCCCCAGCTCGATGAAGTGTTCGGCATCCTCAAAGGAGGAAATGCCGCCCGCCGCCTTGACTTTGACATTCGCACCAACATGCGCGCGCATCAGCTCCACATCCGCAGATGTGGCGCCGCCGCGCGAAAAGCCGGTGGAAGTCTTGATGTAATCCGCGCCGGATGCCGTCACCACGCCGCACATCCGGATCTTTTCGTCATCCGTCAGGAGGCAGGTTTCGATGATGACCTTGAGAATCTGATCCGGGCAGGCCGCCCGGACCGCCTCGATCTCCCGCTGTACCAGATCGTAGCGCGCATCCTTGACCCAGCCGATATTGATGACCATATCGATCTCGTCCGCACCGTTTGCCACGGCATCCTGTGTCTCAAAAATCTTGACCGCTGTGGTAGCGTAGCCGTTGGGGAACCCGATGACCGTCGTAATCCGCATCCGGCTGCCCGCATAGGCCCGGGCTGCCTTGACAAAGGACGGCGGGATGCACACAGAAGCGGTCTCAAAAGCAATCGCGTCGTCGATCAGCTGGCGGATCTGCTCCCAGGTCGCTCCCTGTGCCAGCAGTGTGTGATCTACCATATGCAGAATTTCTTTTCTGTCCATCTCCATCTTCCTCTCCGCGCCAGGGCGCAGTTCCGCCGTCCCGCGGCGCTTTCCTGATTTTAACAGTATACTCATTTCAACACGGAGGCGCAAGCATCCGAAACAGTGTTACATGGCGTGCAGGCCGAAAGGAGAGCCCGGCGGCAGCCGCCGGGCTCTCCTGTAATGACGCTTCTCTTTTATCCGGCCTTATACCGCCGGTTCCGGGGACGTGGCCGCCTTTCTTCTCCGTCCGGCCGCAGTCTTCCGCTTTGCCGGCTGCGGATCCTTTCCCGCGGCGGCGGTGTGTGCTGTGGTATCACTGTCTTTCTTCTGCGGCGCAGCCTTTTTCGCACTCTCTTCCTCCGCCGGTGCATCCTCCAGCCTGCGGAAGACGCAGCAGGTCCGGCTCGGCAGGTACGCAAGGAACCCGATCTGGCCGTCCGGGAACTTCATGGCCTTGTAGATCACCGTCTCGGAGATCCGGTCCTGGCCGCCGAACTTCGCCTCATCCGAGCTGAAGCTGACCTGATATCTTCCTTCCGCGCCCACCGGGATGAAGTACCCGCTGAAGGACCTCGAAGGATTGAAGTTGAAGGCGAACGTGAGATCCGCCTTGTCGTAGATCAGGATCTTGTCCGTCTCATGCGTCCACAGGTTGTACGCTTTTCTGGCATCCAGCACATGATACTGCTTCGTAAATTCGATCATGTCGTTGTCGAACTGGTTCAGCCACTCGTATTTCAGGTCGTGATTGTCGACCAGACTCCACTGGCGGCGGCAGTAATGATAGCTCCAGCCGTTGCCCTCCCGCGGGAAGTCGATCCATTCCGGATGGCCGAACTCATTGCCCATGAAATTCAGATATCCGTCGCCTGCCAGCGTCAGCGTGACAAAGCGGATCATCTTGTGCAGGGCGATGCCGCGGTCGATCACAATGCTCTGGGTGTTCTTGCTCATCGACCAGTACATTTCCTTGTCGCAGAGCCGGAACATGATGGTCTTGTCGCCCACCAGCGCCTGGTCGTGGGATTCCGCGTAGCCGATGACCTTTTCGTGGGGTCTGCGGGTGGTCAGCTCATACCACATCTTCCAGAGATCCCAGTCCTCATCGCGGTAATCCTTGAGGAAGCGGATCCACATATCCGGCACGCCCATCGAGAGACGGTAATCGAACCCGATCCCGCCCTCCTTCTGCGGAATGCACATGCCGGGCATGCCGGACATATCCTCCGCAATCGTGATGGCGTACGGATTGATCTGATGAATCAGGGTGTTGGCAAGCGTCAGGTAGGTGACCGCCTCCGTGTCCGTATTCATGGAGAAGTACTTGTCGTAGCTGTCGAAGGCCGTCCCGAGGCCGTGATCCTTGTACAGCATGGACGTCACACCGTCGAAGCGGAAGCCGTCAAAATGGTACTCCGTCATCCAGTACTTCAGGTTGGAGAGCAGGAAGTGCAGCACGTGGTTCTTGCCGTAGTCAAACAGCTTGGTGCCCCATGCCGCGTGATCGCCCTCCGGCCCGGCGTGAAAATACTGATAGTCGGTACCGTCAAACTCGTTGATGCCCTCGCGGGTATTGCGGGCCGCATGGGAGTGCACGACGTCGAGCAGCACGCGGATGCCCATCTTGTGCGCCTTGTTGACCAGATATTTGAGATCTTCCGGCGTTCCGCTCCGGGAGGAGACGGCGAAGAAATTCGTCACCTGATAGCCGAAGGATCCGTAGTACGGATGCTCCATCACCGCCATCATCTGAATGGTATTGTAGTGGTCCTTCTGGATGCGCGGGAGAATGTTATCCGCAAATTCGCGGTAGGTTCCGACTCTGCCCTCTTCCTGCGCCATGCCGACATGACACTCGTAGATGTACGGCGGCATCTCGGAATGGAAATTCTGGTCCTCCCACGGGAACGGCTGTTCCGGATCGTGGACGACGCCGTACCACTGGATGGTCGCCGGATCCTGCACGACGCGGTGGCAGTAGGACGGGATGCGGTAGAGCGTCTGGCCGGCATGCCGGACAATTGCCAGCACACGGCTCTCCTCCTTCAGCGCATCCTTCCCCTTGAGAACAATCTCAAAATCGCCGTTGTCAAGTTTTTTCATCGGATGGGAGACCGGATTCCAGTTGTTGAACTCACCTGTGAAATACATCTCGTCCGCCGCCGGCGCCCATTCGCGGTAGACCCAGCCATCCGCCGTCCTGTGAATTCCGTAATACTCGTCGCCGTTGGCGAACTCTCCCAGTGTACCGTCCTTTGCCGTGAGCTCTTGATACTTTTTATTGTAGTTATCAGCCCTGAGGTCCAGATCACTCTCGTATTTCTTCAGATAGGGATCATAGTCCATAATCTTGTATTTCATTGCCCACTCCTTTTCTGGCGGTTAAGAGGATGCTGCATCTGCATGCCCGGGCAGGTTCCGCGGCCCGAGGGCAGGCGCGGACGGCACGAATGGCACAGATGTAACAAAATCATTCGGCACTGGAGTCAGTCTACTATCTTTTTTTGCGCGCGTCAATAAGCGGAATTGGAAAATAAAGACAATTAATTCTTTTATGCTCGTGAAATATTGCATACTTTCCACAATTCCGTAGGAATGCGGACGGATCTGCGGAGAGTGTACGTCTATTATAATGAAACCTCTCCA
>OMZJ01000179.1 GCA_900315495.1 uncultured Lachnospiraceae bacterium | reverse complement strand
CGGCTGAGGCCTGCCGGTGCAGTGAACGTTGCCGTCACCGTGTAACCGGAAGAACTCAGATCTGTTACCTGTGTTCCCGTGATCTTCAGCTTTTCCGACTCGGGATCCTCTTTGGACCCGGGATTCTCCTTCGATCCGGAGTCATCCTTCAGCGCGGGAACCTCCTCTTCCACGCCGTCCAGCGCGTAGGAGCCGTCACTCCGGTACACATACACATGCGTATGGTACGTACCTGCTTCCTTGTTGTGATCTGTTACGGGCACACGGTATGTTGCCTTGCTGCCATTCACGCTAGCGGTGTACCAGATCAGGTCATCCTGGCCGTTCGCTTCCGTCCAGGTCGGCATCAGAACCCGGCTGACCCTGCCCGGCACCGTGAATGTCGCCGTCACCGTGTAGCCGGTCTCGTCCAGACCTGTCACCTGGATATCGGCAATCTCGGCGGGGGACTGCGACGGACGGCTGCCGGAAGTCTGCAGGCCGGACAGCTGCAGCGTGCCGGTGCCGGACATCCCTTTGATCCAGAGCTCCGCCCCGGTGATATGGCTCAGGCCGGACCAGCCGCTGAAATCAAACGTCAGTGTCTGGCTGTATCCGACAAGGACGCCCGGGATGGTAACCGACTGAATTTTCTCCCCGGAGAACAGGCGGAGCGAAACCTGAACCGTCTGTCCCTTCTGCGCATCCTTCCCGTTCAGGTTCACCGTCACGGTAAAATACGGGGAGGAGGATGCATTCATCCCGTTCAGGAGTGTCTTGACACACTTGGAGGTGCTGGCGGCATCCGACAGCGAGAACGAATTCACCAGAAGCTCCGTGGAGTTGTAGTTCTCTGACCAGGAAGCAGATGCCTGTGCGCCGCCCGCACTCTTGGAAAGATAGCCGGTCTGCGCTTCCGTCAAAACCGGAAGAAGCGCGCTTGTATACAGTGACGAAGAAGTTCCCAGATCCCGGTAAACCGAATAGCTGTACTTGGGCTGAAAATTCTCATCCTCCAGGCCGAACTTGAGATACTGGTTTCCCATCTCCAGCGCATCCACCTGCCGGCTGAGAATCAGTGCCTCGATATCGTTGAGCGATTCCGTCTTCAGGTAGCCGTATGCAATGGAGGCTGCCTGGTCGAGATATTCATTGCGTTCGGTTGCCTGAGATACCGAGGTCCATCCCTGTTCCGTCAGCGCAATGGTATGGGAGAGGTTCCCGCCCAGCTGCCGGATGAACTGAATCAGGACCTCGATGTTCTTCATGGTGATGATGTTGGTATTCTGGCTGGAAGTCACGGCGGCCAGGCTGATCGGTGCCCCGCCCGGCGTATAGATCGGCGAGCCGTCGGTCCAGGCGCGGGAATCCGTCAGCGGTTCCGAGTACGCATGAAAAGCCAGTGCCCAGCTGATATCGCCCTCCTGCTGCATCTTAGTATTCCACTGCGTCAGAAACGGACGGACGTTATACGCCGAGGTGCTTCCCTCCGCATAGTCCCCGCCGTTGCCGTACCAGACATGATCCGTCGGAATATAAATCTGTGCGGCGCTGTTGACACTCTTGATTGTGTTGTAGGCGATCCGGAAGGTCGTCGAATATCCGGCCACATGTTCCGCCATCGTCGTCGGACCCATGTTGTCCCAGAGATTGTTGTTCACTTCATTGCCGATGATCCAGCGCGAGGCAAGGCCATCCGCGGCCTGTGCCAGTGCCGTCAGGAGCTTCTGATACAGGCGGACTCCCTCGGCGGTATCCGTGTTCCACGCGACAAAATAAGGCGCAGATTTCCCCTGGATGCCTGACGCCTTCATGAAATCCGGTGCATCCGCAGGCAGCAGAAGAATCACGTACGGGACGATTCCGTTGTCATTCAGCCGCTTCAGCTGCGCGCAGTACACCGCAATCCCGTGTTCGTTCAGACTGCCGTCCTCATTGACAAAGTCGTCCAGAAGCCAGTTCACCACGGAAGACGTTACCCCCAGCGACGCGGCCTCCTTCGTTCCTCTCTCATCGGTGTATACCAGAAGCCCCTTCTTGTTCGGAAGTTTCTGAAGGAAGGAAGTCGAGGCCTCCGCCTCCGGATTGGTGATATACCGGACGCCGCTGATGCAGCTGCCCTTGTCATCCGAGCAGACGATGAACTTGCGGACTAGAAGATCCTCCGAATAATCGAAGGATTGTGTAAAGGAACCGGCCGACGCTGTGAAGGAAGCACACTGCACCGCCGTATCCATCGAAAAACTGGCTGCCGTCTCGTACGGCTCAATCGCATAAATATAGTAGGTTCCCGCAGCCGATACGCTTCCGCTGACAACGATCCTGTTTCCGCTGATCTGGGCCGCCCCAATGGAAGCGCTCGCCCTGCGCGCCTGAAGCATGCGCGTACGAAGGGCCGGAGCCGTCGATGTATCCTCTTCGGATGTCTCCTCCTCGGAAACGTCTTCCAGCGTTTCCTCTTCCGCAGCTGTCTCGGATGCTGCTTCTGCGGAAGTGATTTCCTCCCCGGATGCGCTCACAGACGTTTCCGCTTCGGTCGTTTCCGCTTCAGAAGTTTTCTCCTCCGCAGCTGTCACCGACTCCGCTTCTGCGGAGGTGATTTCCTCCTCGGTTGCTCTCTCCGGCGTTTCTGCTTCAGATGTCTCCTCTTCCGCAGCTGTCGGATCCGTCACATTTTCTTCGGCATCGGACTCTGTGGCTCCGGTTTCGGCCGCGGCTGAGCCATCCGCCGATTCATCGTCAGGATCGGCCGACGGTGTCTCCTCATCTGTTTCCGCCTGCACTGTTTCTTCCGGTGCTGCAGCCGTCACGGAAATCTCCATGACCTGAACTGACGCTTCCTGTACTTCCGGCGAAACTCCCTGCGTCTGTTCTTCTGCTTCCGGCACATTGCTTCCCGGACTCGTCACAGGCTCCGCTGCCGCAGTGCTCTGCGGCTCCGGCTCTGTCTGACTTTCCGTCTCCGGCTCAGTTTCCGGTTCCACCGCTTCCGCCGGCACTTCCTGCTCTTCCGCCTGCTGCAATACCGTGGTTTCCGCTGCTGCGGCAGTCTGACCGCCATCCGGCAGTGCAGACGGCGAATCAGAAGCGGAAACCGGCCCTGCGCACATGGTCAGCATCATCGCGGAGCTCAAAAGCCACGCACCGATTCGATTCTTCTGTTTCCTTTTTCTCATGGCACCCCCTTCTATCCGCACCGGACGGGCTGGAACATCGTGTTTCCCGCTGATCAGACAGGGAGGACAGTACCCTTTTACCTCAGCAGACAGGTGATCAGACACAGATTCCGCACCCATACCAGACAAGATTAACTGATTATAACATTGCCGAAATGTAACGGCAATATGAAGTGTTGAAAAGGGGAAAACCTTTTTCCGCCCATTTTTCTGTCCACTTCGCTGCGGCATGCACCGGAGGGTGTCCCTCCGCAGAAAGCTCCGCCTGCAGGCTGAAACCACAACAGGGGCATCCTGCAGGGACATCCGCCGGGCAGCTCCCCTGATCCGAAGAGCGGACGGTGAGTTTCGTACAATGCAATGTTTACAAGCAGGCATAAATTTGTTAAAATGTGCTGAACCAAAGTCGCTGCTTGTCTAGCTGACAGCGATCCGTGCCGCCGGCAGGAGGGCGGCAGAAGGGAGATTTTCATGAATAAAATCATCACCATCAGCCGTGAATTCGGCAGCGGGGGACGGGAACTCGGCCGCCGTCTGTCGGAAGAACTGGGATTTGCCTACTATGATCAGGAGATCATCACAGAGATCGCAAAGAAAACGCAGCTGGCGGAAGGCTATGTCCAGAATATCATGGAGTCCAAGCCCATCTTCTCCTACCCAATCCATATCGGCGTCAGCTTTCAGGCGGCAAATGTTGTCATGAACCAGCAGTGGCAGGCCATCTTCCGGGAGCAGTGCAGCCTGCTCAAGGAGCTTGCCGAAAAATCCAACTGCGTCATCGTCGGCCGGTGCGGTGATTATATCCTCGCGGACTATCATCCCTACCGGATTTTTGTCTATTCCGATCTGGATCACAAGATGATCCGCTGCCGGATGAAGGGAAAGCCCGGCGAAAAGATGACCGACAAGGAGCTGAAGCGCTCCATCGCCAACATCGACAAGGGCCGCAGAGAATACTACAACTTCATGACGATGCAGACCTTCGGTGAAAAATCCAACTATGACCTGTGCATCAACACAGCCAACATCTCGATCAAGGGAATTGTGCCCTATCTTGCCCGGATGCTGAAGGGGTCGGTACTGGTGGACGAACCCGACTTCACTTCCGAGCCCGCGAAGTGACATTCCCCCATGGCAGACGTTTTGTATACTCCGGCCTGCAGCTGATGTCTTTCGGGCCGGAGTCTGCGGCTGCCCTGGGCTTTTTCCAGCCCTGGCTTTTCCATCGGCAGCAGACGGCTGATCCGCGTTTTCATCGAAACAAAACGGTGCTGGTCTATCCGAGTTTCCTCTGTCCCTCTGCTTTTCCTCTGCTTTATCTTTCCTTCCTCTTTGTCTTCTTTTCTGAACCCTTTATTCATCCA
>OMZJ01000180.1 GCA_900315495.1 uncultured Lachnospiraceae bacterium | reverse complement strand
TCAGCGGCTCATCGGCTTCGATCACGGACGTACTCCCCTCTCCGGCTTCCACCGGAGGGAGTTCCACCAGGATGAACCGGTCCGGCACCGGGGTCTGCTCCGCCGTTTCGGAGGCAGAGACCGGAATCCCCGGAAGGATCATCGCGGACGCCAGGAGAAGGGAGGAAATCATTTTGTGATTGATCATTTGTAAATGTCCTTTCTGTAAACACTGCCGCAGGCAGCACGGCTTCACCAGTTCGGGTCAGCCAGGGTCGAACATTCGAAATCCTCTTCCGTCAGATCGTCCTCGGCGCTTTTCTGCCCGCTGTACCATTTCTTCTGCTGCTCGAACACTTTCGGATCATAATTTTTATCGTTCAGTGCCGTGTCCATTATGAACTTTATTTCCCAGCGGAATCAATCCACTGCTGAACCTGCTCTTCACTGACTTCGGCAACTTTTGCAATGGTTTTGATATCCAATCCATTCTGGTGCATGTTAATGGCCATAGCCTCGCGACCTTCTGCGCGGCCTTCTGCGCGGCTTTTATCTTTCAGATACTGATCGTACTGCTTCGAAATCTCATCCTGATCGTAAAGAGTAAACATGATTCCTTCCACCTCCATTCTTCGGGATTCCAGAAATTTTTTCAGGATATTGTTTTTTATGCAGATATCAATGGTCTCTTTCGCTGCTTTTCTGTGATCGTTTCTGTATTTCTTTCTCTGCTCGTCAGAGATATGGCAGAAAGATACGTACTGGGAAACGATGTCTCCATTCTCCCTGACCGGAATGACCGGAACGCAGATCTCAACGGAACTTCCCAGACCATTGCTTTCTGCATCACCTTTCTCAAAGTGATCCGACAGACGGAACACATCCGGCGCTTTCTTTTTGCCTGTATAGAGGACATAGACCTCCGGACGCGGGATCATGATCGGATACTCGCTGTAGAGCTGTCTTCTCTGCGGCCAGAGTCTCTGGCGATAAGTCTCTGCCAGGTACATCAGCATTCGGATTGGAATGTTGGGAGAATACGTGGACTGTGCTTCCACCAGGAAGATCAGCCGATCCCGCACGGTAAAGCCAAGATCATTATACAGGGCATCGGTCAGGATGTTTTCGGATGTTACGATCTCAATATCCTGATCTGTACCGTGTTTCTGAAATTCTTCATCTTCCGGGTGCGGACAGAGATACAGTTCTCTGGTATACTCCGGGATTCCGAACAGGTAGGTGAATACACTGTCCTTGACCTCCCGCCTGAAATTCTTAATGTCCTCGTTCATTTTGCCTCGTTGTCCCTGTGATCTTCTGTGTGTCCATAATGGACACACTTATAGGCTGCAGAGATTATGACTGAACTGGCTTGCTCAGTGATCACCAGGACGGATCCGCCAGGCAGCAGCCGTCGCAGTCTTCTTCCGTGATTTCATCATCCGCGCCGTGCACGTCACCGTACCATTTCTTCTGCTGCTCGAACACGGCAGGATCGTAGTTTTTATTGTTTATCGCCGCTTCCTGCACTTTCCGAAAGAGTTCCGCCTTTTCTTCCGGGGAAAGCTCCCCGCCCAGTTTCTCATCTTCCGGAGCTGCATTTTTCTTGTCCATTTTTTTCTCCTTTAATCGGTCCCGGACTCCGTCTCCGCCGGGGTTTCCTCGGGGACTTCGGTCTCCGGTTCCTGCACGGTCTCGTTCAGGACGATCCAGTGTCCGCAGTCTTCGGCGTCATAGGAAACCGTCCCGTTTTCCACCGGAAGCTCCTTCTCCACGACCTGTCCCTCGTCATTCATGTGATACAGAAGAACCGAAGCGTTTTCCTCCGGTACGTTCAGGGTGAAGGTTACGGTTCCGGCTGGAACGACCTTTTCATCCCCCTGATACGCCTGGATATCGGTTACGGCAAAATCCGAAAGAGTGGTTCCGTCCGGCAGCAGTTTCTTTGTGGCAAGGGCCACCACCGGATCATCCGACGCGATGTGCGTATATTCCAGCCGGATGCCCTCCGACAGGCCGGAAAGCACAGCTGCTTCGGATTCGGAAGGCTGCCCATCGGTTTCCGGCTCCGATTCCAGTGTGTCCATTGTGGACACGCTTTCCTCTTCTGTCTCCGGTTCGTCTTCTGGATCCGCCAGCTCCAGGATGATCGTATGCGGCCCGGGATCCTGTGTCTTCTCTGTGCATCCCGAAAGTGCCGCGATTCCGATCAGCCCTGCAACAGCAAGTATCCATCTTCTGTTTCTCATTGCGTTTCCTCCCTTTTCCTGTCATTTCTGGAAAGATACCAGTTGATCAGCTTACGGAACGTCCTCCAGAGATCATCCTCCCTCAGAATCAGACGATTTCCCCGCTGCTCCGGTTTTAGAATCCCTGCTTCGATCCAATTATAAACGGTCTGGCGGGAAACGCCGACCTTTTGGGCAAATTCGGCTACGGAAAGGCAGGCTTCCTTTTCGTCTACCAGCGGATCTGGATCATAAAACACATCCTGTTCACGGACCGATCCGGAATCCTGTCGAACAATCTTCAGCTCATAGCCCATCGGATCCAGCAGCCTGTTCATGGCACCGACAGACGGCATGGTCTCGCCGGATTCGTATTTGGCAATCTGCTGCCGGGTAACCCCGGAGTCCCTCGCCAGGCCGGATTTGGAAGCGTTAGACTTCCGGATTTTCCGGAATTCCGCTAACAGTGCATTATTGTAGAGCATGACGCGGTTGAACTGCTCTCTTTTTTCTTCATCCGTCATTTTCGCTTCCCTCCCTTCTGGCTCCAATGTAACCTTTTTATTACATGCTGTCAAGGTTTCATGGCGAATCCAGGCAAAAAAATAGCACCGCTGCCGCGATGCCTGAAAAAATTGATCTCCTTTTTTCGGGAAATTCCCTTGATCAACTTCACTTTTGCATTTTGATTATAGCACCCCCTTTATTTTTGTAAAGGACATCTTTGGCTCATTTTGGCTCATTTTGGCTCACTATGGCTCATTTTGGCTCACTTTACAGCATCGGTCCGGGAAGTGGAATATCTCTCGGAAACCCGGGATTTAAGCCACTTTATGACGATTTCCATTTTCCTCGGTCAGGTTGCCGTCTTTCAGTTTCGTGCGAAATTGCCAAAGTTTTCTTTTTGACTTTGTTTGCTTTTTCAGCAGGGTCTTACGATCCCTGACCAGCTTATCCGACCGGAAGGCAGAATATCTGAATGGGATCCCCCACGTATCCCAAGTCTGATCTCAGCTTCGGAAGGCTCTCTCTTCGATCTGTGTGCGGTCCATCTCTCAGAATGCCCGCCAGACGCGCCAGAAGGCCATCATTTCGCGTTTTCGCGGCATAGTCGGATATTTTATCATGCATCCTCGCATTGCCGTTTTCTGAGGCTTTCAGCGGCCTTCTCGGGTGTTTCCGGTTCTCGGCACTGCCTGAACCTGAAACGCACCTAAATCCCAAACCACGGTCAGATCATCTGCCTGGCCCTCCGACAAACCGGTCTCTGTTTTGGAAGGCTTCTTCCTGTTCTGCGCGCGCCCATCTCTTCACATGCCCGTGTTTTTAAACGTCATTTCAGTTGACATTGTAAATCATTTGCGCTATCATTGTATTAGAAAGAAGGTGATCTTTATGGCTACTGTACCTACTCAGATTCGTATTGATGAAAACGTAAAGAGAGAGGCAAACGATCTATTCAGCACACTCGGCATGGATATGTCCAGCGCTGTCAACATCTTCCTGCGGCAGTGCGTATTAAGAGGCGGCCTTCCCTTCTCTGTAGAGCTTCCTCAGTATTCCCAGAAGGTTCTTGATGCCGCAGAAGAAGCACGTAGGATTTCCCGTGATCCTGACGTCAGGGGATACAACAGCATGGCTGATCTAAAGAAAGCTCTCGAGTCGTAAATGCTGAATGCTGACCGTTAAATACACCACTGCATACAAGAAAAGTTACTCAGAGCATGAATTGATAGAGGCGGACTGATAAGCGGGCCGGGAGCTACAATCTGGACAGTTATCCAGATGCAACTCCCGGCCCTTCCCTTTACAATAATACTATTTCAACTCAACCGCGGTGACGATCACCGCTGCAACACCATTGTATCGCGGATCCGATCCCACGTCAACAACCGGTCCCGTTCCCGAAAATCGCGCTCAGACGCAAGGACAGAAACCGGCAGGGCACAATTCTGCCCTGGAGATCCTGAAAACGCGCCACAGCGAGATATTATGACTTCCCGTATGTCTGATCTCACATTCGAAAGACTCCCTCTTCTGATCTTTGTGCGGTCCATCTCTCAGAATGCCAGCCAGACGCGCTACAGGGCCCTTATTTCGCGTTTTCGCGGCATAGTCGGATAAAATATCATCCGTCTTTGCTGTGCCGCTTCTTGAGGCTTCCAGATGCCTTCTCGAGTCTTCCGGTTCTTCGCTGATGCTTCCCTTCCCCGGTTCCTATACTCTTCGCTAATATAGATCGCTATGCGAGCCCGTCCGGGTGAGATACAAAATCAGCTCGTCCCCATCCACTTCGTAGATTAGCAGCCAATCCGGCACAATATGGCACTCACGGCACATCGCATAATTCCCGAAAAGTTGGTGATCTCTGTTCTTCTCCGGCAACGGCTCCCCCGAAGCCAGTTTTTTAATAACATCGGACAGTAAAGAAATATCAAAACCGCGCTTTTTTACACGCTTCAAATCCTTCTGGAATTTGGTGGTTGGTCTTATTTTATACATCGGCAAGCAGATCCTCCATCATCTGATCGACATCGGAATAGGTCTTGCCGAGGCTCGGATCGGCTTTCATTCTCTTTACTTCCTTGATTGCTTCGACGGTTTCAGCGTTCGGCACATCGCCGCTGATTTCAAAGGGTATTCTATTCTCCCTCACAGCCTTACGCGCAAAAACATTGAACGCCGTTGTCATCGTCATTCCCATATCAGCACAGAACGCCTCAAACTGCCGCTTCAGGTCTGCGTCCATACGTATGTTAATATTTGTATTTGCCATAGGTATCAACTCATTCCTTTCATCCTTTTTGTATTCATTGTATATTATTTTATTTACAATGTCAATATACGTTCCTGTTCCAATCAGAGGTCTTCGAAGCCTCCCAGGTCCCTATTCTTCCCACCGATGGATTATTCCTTTCTAGATGCTGTTTTCTTACTCTATCTTTTATATAGATATAACCCACCGGGATATATTCTTACGGTAGGTAGTTTCTACCGTGTGCATCATGTTTTTCCTCTTTATAGGCTGTTTTTATATGAGGTTCTGTTGTTCTTGGACAGATTTCGTAAATGGGCGGAGTGGGTGGGTAACAGAAAATGTATCCAGAAATTTTTTCATGGCACACGTTCTTTCCCTGTGCGGATCCGGGTTTGTTTGTGCGGACAGAAGTTAGAATGATCTGGCGATTTTCTGACACCGAAATTAGAATGGTTTTCGGCAGCGGACAGAAATTAGAATGCTATCTTACGTTAAACGTTTACTTCAATGCTGCGTTTTGAATATCTTTGTGGACAACATGCTTCTGTGTATTTCATTAACATTTTTACCATTTACTTTCTGAAAATTAAGTTTCCAAACCATTCTTTTTATGTACGACAAATAGCCACCCCTCTTTGGGGCGGCTGCTCAGCCTTGTAAGGCGGTATTCTGTTTTTTATCGTTTATTGATCATCATAGAACCGTTCTAATTCCTCTTCCTCGTCCCCGAATAACTGCTTTGCAAATTCCTCAAGAGATATCTGAGGCAGAATGGATCCGTCTTCTTCCGATATCAGAGGACTGTCCGGAAGTTTTGTATCCGGTGCAGGGTCCGTATCCGGTACAGGAGCGGAACCGGTTTCTTTGTACCTGTTGACTTTTGCTATGATGATGCCGTGGAGGTACTTCGGTCCGAGAATACGCTTCCCCTGGGATCCGTCTCCATCTTCACGGAGATTATACTCTTTTCGGCTCAGGAGCCACAGGAAGGGATTTCCCTGATATTTGTCCATCTCCTTTTTCTGGAGCATTTCGCCGAGAACCGGATACTGCTTTTCCAGGTCTGCTGCATCTTTCAGTGCCGTATCATCCGGGATTCTGATCCCGTACTCGCAGCACGCGGTACGGACATGCTGTTTCCGGATCAGATCTGCATCGGAATCTGACCCGGGAATGACCGCCTTTAGATCCGGGCGGACTTTAAAGGTGATATTCTTTTTCCAGCGCGATATGACGAAAAGCTTTTTCAGGCTTTCCAGATAACGCCGGACCGTCCGGATGCCGACGCCCAGCTGCTCCGCAAATTTTTTCAGAAAATTTGCGGAACCGATCACATATTTTCCGACCTTTGATGATCTGCACCACGTACAGATCTGCATGGCTACCGCCTTTGCGCCTGCCTTCAGCGCCCAGAAGTCCGGGGACGCATAGAAGCCGTCCGCAAGGGAAAGATAGCCCCCATCCTGCAGAACGATCTTGTAGTTTGAGCAGTCGTTATTGAGGACTGCGATATTCCAGTCTACAGCGTTTCGCAGTTTTCTGTATTCCGGGCTTTCGACATGGATCATCCCGCTCTTCTGCAGTTTCCGCAGGGATGTGTAGAATGACTGCGGCGTCATTTCCATCTGATCGCAGACGTCCTTATAAAAAACTCCTGCGACATTTCCCTGAACATTCTGGTAGCGGCAAAGGTAGAGGAAGAGGTCCTGCTCCTTGCGCGTCAGTCCTGCCGCGCAGAAACTGTTCAATACTTTTTTGCGGATCTTTCGCATTTTCCTCCACCTCCTTTCCTGCAGTGGCTGATCTCAGTCTGCGTCGCACCTGTCTTTTATGGATCGCCCCAATGCGGCTCTGATATCATTCAGCCCCTTACGCCGCAGCCGCTTTATCTGAGACATGCTCTTTTGGGTATTTTTTGAGAAGTCCCTGTAGTTTAAGCCCTTCACGTAAAGCCCCTGAAGGGCTTCCTTCTCTTCCAGGGGAAGATTCAGATATGCTCCCCATATGAGGTTTATCTCATCAATCTGCCTTTTTTGAATACAGATCTCATCTGCCACCCAATCGCCATACGCAGAATCGGAATTGTTTTTTTCCTCTTCTTCCAGCCATGTGAGCCGTTCCCTTGCTTTCTCGAGGTTTTTCTCATAATTCTCGAGAATTACGGCAATTATCTTGTCCTGCGCATCATTTCTCATAACTTTTCCGCAATCTGCGTTTCCGCCTGACAGCGTGTCCGAAACGGACACGGCGAATCCGCGATCATGCATTCTCCGTCTCTGCCCTTGTCCATCCCAGCGCCTTCCTGATATCATCAAGGCCCTTACGGCGCTGAAAATAGATCCAGGACGTCCCCTTTTGGAATTTACCTGCATACTCCTTTATGCTCATGCCTTTCACATAAAGCTCCTGAAGGACTTCCTTCTCTTCCAGGGGGAGATCCAGATATGCGGCCCAGATGCAGTTTGTTTCGTTCAGGAACTGCTGCTCCGTGACGATCTCGTCCCGGAGCGCTTTCCTGTATAACTTCTTTTCCCGGTTGTAAGAATCTACAAGCGGCTGTAAGTCATTGACAGCATTTGTTTTGGACACTGGAATTTTGTCAAGCTGCGGGGGCCTGACTGCAATCTGACGAATTAAGTCATCCAAAGAATCCAATTCGTGATTCAGCCAGGCAAGCCGGTTTTCGTGCCTGCGCCTTCTTTCTGCATATCTATGCAGAATCTCAATAATCTCTCTGTCCAGTGCATCCATTAGTGATCAGTCCAGGTTCACGCTCTGGAAAATTTCAGCAATCCTCATATGGACATCCATCCAGTCTTCCGGATCTGTCGTGTAACTCCGAAACAGAGCCAGAAACTCCCGGATCGTTTCTTTCGCTCTGTCATTCAAAACAATGACAGATGAATCGGGATCCGTCTCCGCGGCAGGCTCTTCTGCCGGCTGCGTGTCCGATTCAGGCGCAGTCTCTTCGGTCGCCGAGGCCGGCATGTTTTCATGGAACTCTTTTACCGCCTTCTCTGTGTCCATAATGGACACAGCTTCTTCTGCTGCAGGCGCCGTTTCCTTTGTTCCTTTTCCGGCTTTCTTCGGAATCCGGAGCTTCTTCTCTCCTGCCTCAATCTGGCTTTCCAGTTCCGCGTTGGCACTCTCCTGTTCTTCCTCGGATTCCGATGCCAGTGTCGCGGCTGCCACAATCCCGATCTGTCCGGCGGAAAATTTGCTCTTCAGATCCGGATGGAGATTTCTCTCGATATTGAGCATCCGGTTGTAGTTGGTCTCGGAGATGCCCTCCTGCCGCGACACCAGCGTGCGCAGCATCCTCTCTGTGACGTTCTTCCCGTCTTCCAGGGAGACATGTGTGATTTCACAGAACTTTTTCCGGTCTTCCTCAGATCCACTGGAAAGATCTTTCAGAATCGACCGCAGCTCCGCAACTTCCCGGACCTTTTCTGCCGCTGTTTTCTCACGCATGCTGTTCGAGAGGATGATATTCAGCCTTGTATAAAGCTCGTCCCCATCCTCGATCCGGCAGGGGATCATGCGGAAGCGGTCCAGTCCGCGGTCTACCAGCTTCTGCGATGCCGCACACCGGCGGTGTCCGGAGACAATTTCGTATCTGTGCGGTGCAATTCGGCGGACCAGAACGGGCTGGATAATTCCGCCTTCGACCTCGATGGCATCCGCAAGAGTGTCGAGGTCACTCATTGAGTAAAAGTTGTATCTGGACGGCATCAGCTCATCCAGAGACAGGTAGGTGATTTTCACCTCTTTGGGACCGTTTTCCTGGCGCGGCGTCTTTCCCCTGGTGGCTTCACTTAAAAGCATATCCTTCTACCTCCTTCGTGAGATCCCTGAGATCTCCTGTGATCGCGTGAAATCTTGCCTTTCTTGCCATCGGCTTGTGCAGGTAATTTGCCGCATCTACGACTGTGGAGAAGCGGACGCAGCTTTCACAGAGGGGATAGCCATAGGAGAGCAGCTTCGTCAAAAACAGCCTTGCCGCCCTGGAATTGTTGAAGGCATTTACGATGATATGAACCTCTTTGCCGCTCTGGATTTTCATCATAGCCGTGTCGATCCCGTCAATGGAAAAGCTGTCAAGTCTGATCGGGATCAGCACACTGTCCGCCGCATAAAGAGCGGATGCGGTCAGATCGCTGTAAGCCGGCGCGCAGTCGATCAGGCAGATGTCGTAATCTTCCTGATACTGGCTTAGCATCTGTGCCACGGCCTCCGCTTCCGGATGGATTTTCTCGCAGTCCAAATTTCCCGGAATAATGTCGAGCCCTTTATAGGCTGTGCGGTATTCGCTCTTCTTTCCTGACAGTCCGTCGATGATGGACTTTTTCCGCATATCGTACCGGCCGAAAAAGCTGCTCAGATTTCCCTGGGGATCACAGTCCGCCAGAAGCACCCTGTTTCCGTCGGCTGCCATGTTGTAGCCGATGTTTGCGGTCAGCGTCGTTTTGCCGACGCCTCCCTTGTGATTAAATACCGCAATCGTCTTCATTCCCATATCTCCTTCTGTTTTTTCTGCGCTCACATCCTGCATTTGCAGCTGCAGAATGGATCAGTGGAACGGCGTATCTTCATCGTTCCCGTTATAGTCTGCGAATCCCTGACTGTCTCTCACCGGTTCTGGCGAAGATGCGGCAGGCTCCGGAGTTCTGTTCTCTGATCTGCTCCCGGCAAATTCCTGCTCTTCAACGATGACATCGGTTGTAAAGACCTTCTGGCCATCGCGGTTGGTATAACTTCCGGTCTGGATATGGCCGATCACCGCGATCTTAGAGCCTTTATGAAGATATTTCTGCGCAAACTCGGCAGAATGCCGAAATGCAACGCAGGAAATGAAATCCGCCGCGTTCTCTCCATTCGCATTGCTTCCTCTGCTGCGATCCACGGCAAGCGTGTATCTTGCAACCAGCATCTGGTTCTCACCCTGTGACTCCCGGATCATCGGATCCCGCGCAAGGCGCCCAATCAGTTCAACTTTGTTCATCTTTTTTCCTCCTTCTTACAGGCCAAGTTCCTCTGGTCTGTATCGTCGTCCACAATCGAGCCATTCATATGACTCGATGTACGGAATGACGGGCAGAGCAATTTCCGCAGAGTACTTTTCGATATCCAGCTCAGCTTCAACTCTGATCAGTATGAAATGTCCATGCGGCGTTTTCTCAATATAGCGAATCGTTCCGTACTTTTTATAGGGCTGAATCACCTTTTGCAGGTACTCTTTCTCGTTTTCCGACAGCACTGCCCTCACTGTCTCGCGTTTCAGATTCAGATCTGTCATTTCCCTTTCCTATCGAGGCGGCATCCCTTCTCTGTTTCAGGATCCTGAGGCACGCCGCTGTATAGCGCTTTTCGTAGCCTTCTGTAAATCTGACAGTAACTTTTATCTCTGGCTTAGTCCTCATAAGATCCTTCTTTTTAGCCTGTATCAAGACGAGAAATTCACTCTCTGTCTTTCTGTTCCAACCGTTCCTTCTCTTTCACTTCTCTCGATAGCTGCATACCGATCATGATGCCAAGCACCTGCTCGCGCT
>OMZJ01000184.1 GCA_900315495.1 uncultured Lachnospiraceae bacterium | reverse complement strand
GACTGAATGGAGGAAAGAAAAATGGAATGGAATGAAGTGATGCAGAGCATTCAGGCCGGCCTGACGGGCGACCGGAAAAAGGATATCAGCTACCTGCAGGCGCAGAAGGAGAAGTTCCGGGACACGGAATTTGAGACACAGGTCGAGCGCATGGCTGACCGCCTGATCTTTGACCTTCTGCCGGAGGACGCCAGCGTGGAGATGCCGGACGCGCCGGTGGAGAAAAATCCGGTGAAGTTTCCGGCGCTGGAGGCGGCGGGACCCGACGAGGATGAAGACTTTGACGATGCGGAGGACGCCGTCAACTACGCGGATTACCACTATCTGCAGGGAAACTACGAGAAGGCGCGGATCATCATCCTGAAAGCCATTCAGAAGACGGCAAAGGAATTCCCGGCGAAGACCGGAAACGGCATCGTCAATGTCAGCTTCAATTTTCCGATGGAGGAACTGATCTACCGCCATCTGATCGCCGCAAAGGACCGGGAGATCCTCCGCAGCGAGGTGCCGTGGTCGGAGATGTATCTGATCTACGGCAGCGCCCTGGCCGGCCTGAAGCAGTACGATGCGGCGCGCACCGCGCTGAAGACCGCGGTCCAGTGGAATCCGGTGAATCCGAAGATCATTCTCGAATATGCCGAGACCTTCCGGGCGCAGGGAAGAATGGCGAAGTATCGGGATGTGGTCCTGCAGGCGATGCAGCGGGCGTGGACCGGGGAGGATCTCGGGCACTGCTACCGCTGCCTGGCCCGCTACTATCTGTCGCTCTCTCAGATCCGCGAGGCCGTGGGATGCTGTGAGCTGTCCCTGCAGTACGACGAAAATAGCCGGGAGACAAAGGACCTCCTGGCTGAGATTCAGGAGAAGAACGGCAAGATCCCCGCGCCGGATTTTGATGAGATGAAGGAACTGGCACAGAAATCCGGCTTCCCGCTGGGACCCGACAAGCGGGTGGTGGGACTGGCCATGACCTATGCGGATCATTTCCTGCACGAGGAGCCCAACCCGGAGATGGCCAATTATTTCCTAGGCATTGTGTACGACCTGACCGGATCGGAGGAGATCGGAAAGATGATGGCAGAGCAGGGAGAGCGGGCCAAAGCGGCCAAAGATTTTGACGCGAAGGGTTGACATTGCACAATTGTGGGTGAATAATAGAGATAAATGAGCAGAAACGAACAACATTGATCATAATCGGAAAATGAACGATGGATGTTTTTGATTCCTGCCACAGATGGAAAGGAGAAACAAAAATGGCAAATCGTATTGTCCTGAACGGTGTGTCCTATCATGGACATGGCGCAATCAATGAGATTCCCGGCATTGTCGCACAGAAGGGATTCAAGAAGGTCTTCGTGACCTCCGACCCGGACCTTGTCAAGTTCGGCGTGACGGCAAAGGTGACGGATCTTCTGGAGAAGAACGGCATCGCCTATGCGCTGTATTCCGGCATCAAGCCGAATCCGACGATCCAGAACGTGCAGGAAGGCGTTGCCGCGTTCAAGGCGGCAAAGGCTGACTCCATCATCGCGATCGGCGGCGGCTCCTCCATGGATACCGCAAAGGCCATCGGCATCATCATCAACAACCCGGAGTTTGAGGATGTCCGCTCGCTGGAAGGCGTGGCGCCGATCAAGAACCACGCGGTTCCGACCATCGCGGTTCCGACCACAGCCGGTACCGCTGCCGAGGTGACCATCAACTACGTCATCACGGATGTTGAGAAGCAGAGAAAGTTCGTCTGCGTCGGCGAGACCGATATCCCGGAGATCGCGGTTGTCGATCCGGATATGATGTCCTCCATGCCGAAGGGCCTGACCGCTTCCACCGGTATGGATGCGCTGACCCACGCCATCGAGGGATATACCACGCGTGCTGCGTGGGAGATGACGGATATGTTCCATCTGGAGGCCATCCGCCTGATCAGCGAGAACCTGCGCGACGCTGTTGCCAACAAGCCGGAAGGCCGCGAGGGCATGGCACTGGCACAGTATATCGCCGGCATGGGCTTCTCCAATGTGGGACTTGGCATTGACCACTCCATGGCACACACCCTGTCTGCGCACTATGACACGCCGCACGGTGTTGCCTGCGCAATGTTCCTGCCGATCACCATGGAATTCAACCGCGACTACTGCGGCGAGAGATACCGCGAGATCGCGCGCGCCATGGGCGTAAAGGACGTGGATGCGATGAGCAAGAAAGAGTACACCGACGCGGCGATCGCGGCGGTGAAGAAGCTCTCTGAGGATGTCAACATCCCGAAGTACAATGACAGAATCCGCGAGGAGGATCTCGACCAGCTGGCCACCGATGCGCTGAACGATGCCTGCTATCCGGGCAACCCGAGAGAGGCTACCAAGGAGCAGGTCATTGACATGTTCCGCATGCTGATGCCGCCGAAGGCCTGAGCTCTTTGATTTGATGCAGTCGAGCCGCCGCATTTTCCGAGAGGAAAGTGCGGCGGCTTTTTGAAAGCAGGTACGCTGCCCGGACAGGTGCATCATCTGCGCGGACCAGACCGGAGTGCGAAGCGGCAGCGGCTGTTTCTATTGGCAGGAAGAATACTTTCAACGATGCAGACGCCGCGAAGCAGACTTCTGTGCAGGGATACAGGGGGCTTTTCAAACACGGCCCGATCGGCTAAAATAGGTGGAAACCTGCAAGACGGTTTTGGCGCGTGCGCAGAAGATCTTCCCCTGCGGAGGAACTGCTGTCTGCGCCGAAGATCTGCTTCCGCGCAGGGACATCACACAGGCAGCCGCTGGTACCGGGAGGAAGAGCGGAATTCCGCGTTTCCTCTCACAAGATATGGGAGGCGTGAGTTTGAGCACAAATTTTCACGATGATGCTGTGATCGCTAGATTTTTCGGACAGTCTTCGAATTATACGGATATTCCGGACCGGTTATTCAAGGAATACAACGTCAAAAAAGGGCTTCGAAATGAGGACGGAACCGGCGTCCGCTTCGGCCTGACCAGAGTCTCCGATGTCGTCGGTTACACCAGGGATGACCAGGGAAATGTGGTTCCCTGCGAGGGCGATCTTCTGTACCGCGGATACAGCCTGGCCGATCTGGTCAAAAACCGCCAGGGCAACTACGGATACGAGGAGACCGTCTTTCTGCTCCTGTTCGGCTTCCTGCCCACCAGAGAGCAGTTTGACAAATTCCGGGTATCGCTTGCCAAGCGCTATGATCTGCCGGATGATTTTCTCGTCAACGAGGTGCTGCGCACCCCGTCGAAGAATCTGATGAACTGCCTGCAGATGCTCACGCTGTCCCTGTACAACTATGACAACGATCCGGACAACATCGACACCTACGAGACCATCCGCAAGGGCCTGAACCTGATCGCGAAGTTTCCGACCATGGGATGCTATTCCTATCAGGCCAAGATGCATGAGCTGTACCGCAAGTCCCTGATCATTCATTATCCGAAGCCCGAATATTCCATCGCCGAGAACATCCTCTACATGCTCCGTGCGGACGGCAAGTTCACCGACCGCGAGGCAAACCTTCTGGACGCAATTCTGGTGATTCACGCGGATCACGGCGGCGGCAACAACTCAGCGTTCACGGACGTGGTCATCGGCTCTACCGGGACGGACCTGTACTCCGCCATCAGCGGTTCCATCGGCTCCCTCAAGGGTCCCCGCCACGGCGGCGCCAACATCTCCGTGGCGAATATGATGCGCCAGGTGATCGACCGGATCGGCTACACCGACGACAAGAATAAAATACGGCCGGTGGTGGACGACATTCTCGATAAGAAGTTTTACGACTGCAGCGGGCTGGTGTACGGGTTCGGCCATGCGGTCTACACGCTTTCCGATCCCCGGTGCGAGCTTCTGCGCTCGCTCTGTGCAGAGCTGGCAGTGGAGAAGGGCTGCGAGGACCACTATGCCTTCTACAAGGCATTCGAGGATACCGTGCACGAGGAAGTGATGGCAAGGAAGAACCGCGTCATTCCGACCAACGTGGATTTCTATTCCGGCTTTGCCTACAGCATGCTGGGCATCCCGGAGGATCTGTATACGCCGCTGTTTGCCATCGCGCGGGTGGCCGGCTGGGTTGCCCACAACGTGGAAAACAAGCTGTACGACGGCAAGATCATGCGTCCGGCCACAAAGTATGTGGGAAACCACGAGGAATTCAAACCGATGAACGACCGGAAGTGACAGCGTGCCGGAGACAGCGGAGCGCCGATCGCAGCAGAATACCGGAGACAGCAGGGTGCCGGAAGGTACAGAGTACCGGAACGGCGGAGCCTGGAGTGTGCGGCGTGCCGGAAGGTACAGAGCACCGGAAACAGCAGAGCATCGGAAGGAACA
>OMZJ01000185.1 GCA_900315495.1 uncultured Lachnospiraceae bacterium | reverse complement strand
TCTTCCGTCAGAATTTTCAGAAAGGATCCCCTCGATGATCCGTCACAGATCCAGTTTCGGCGCCTCATCCAGATGCTCCGGAACGCTCTTTCCATTCTTCTTCCGCTGCTTTACACATTCGCTGAGAAGATATTCGATCTGGCCGTTGACCGATCGGAAGTCATCCTCCGCCCATGCGGCAATCTCATCATACAGTTTCTCATTCAGCCGGAGCGGAATCTGTTTCTTTGCCATTGTCTGTACTCACCTTCCCTCTCCAACCGTCAATGACTTCGCTGCCTTGCTGCCGCAGCAGTCATCTTCCGACTTACCGTGCCTGAGGCATGCGGTGATTCAATCGCAAAACCCATGACCGCCATCGTGCCGTCCTGCAGGTTGCTGATCCAGGCCGTGCCGGCTGCGAAGCACAGGCCTGCCGCCTGCCATCCTTCCGCCTGTTTAATACAGGCTGCCGGAATTGACCACCGGCTGGGTGTCATGGTTTCCGCAGAGTACCACAAGGAGGTTCGACACCATAGCTGCCTTGCGCTCCTCGTCCAGATCCACAACGCCGTCATCCTTCAGGCGGTCCAGCGCCATCTCGACCATGCCGACCGCACCGTCCACAATCATCTTGCGGGCGTCGATCACGGCCGATGCCTGCTGGCGCTGCAGCATCACGGATGCGATTTCCGGCGCATAGGCCAGATAAGTGATTCTGGCCTCGAGAATTTCCATTCCCGCGGATTCCACCCGAGACTGAATCTGCTGCCTGATTCTCTCCGCCACGATGGTCGTCGAGCCGCGGAGCGACCCGTCATCTGCCTTGCCGTCGCCGGTCGTGTCGATATTCTGCGCCACATCGTAGGGATAGATCTTCACGATATCCCGGATGGCTGTATCGCACTGCAGAGACAGATATTCCTTGTAGTTGTCCACATTGAAAACCGCGGCGGCCGTATCGGATACGCGCCACATCACCGCCACACCGATCTCCACCGGATTGCCCAACACATCATTGACCTTCTGTCTGGCATTGCTCAGCGTCATGATCTTGAGGGAGATCTTCTTCGACGCGGTCGTTTCTTGTCTTGCCGCCTTTGTCAGCTTTCCTCCCTGGCCGCCGTCCACATCACCGCTCTGGCCCAGCACGGTTCCGGCTGCCGGATTAAACGCCGTGCAGAACGGATTGACAAAAAAGAAGCCATCTCCCTTCAGCGTTCCGATGTAGTTGCCGAACAGCGTGAGGACCAATGCTTCCTGCGGTTTCAGAACCTTCAGGCCCGGAATCAGGAGGGTTGCTATGCCAATCAGCACCATGGCGAGGACCGCCATAATTCCCGGTGCATTCTCCTCCGGATTTGCACGGACTTCCATCACAATCAATGCCACGGAAGCCGCATACATCGCGAGAATCAGGAGCATCATCGCCATTCCGTTCTTTTTCCCTGACAGAACTTTTTCCTTCATATTCTTCCTCCCCGGGACGAATCCCTGTCTGATCGACGCCATCCGTTTACCTGCGGAATTCTGATATTTCTTTCGCAGGCAGCAGTCGTCTCAATCTGATATCAAAATCATATCAGTTTGGTTCTTTTCTGTCAAGAGTATTATTGTCTGTCTATCCATTGTTTCCCGCTGTCTCGTCCTGCCCGCCCTGCCGTCACGCCGGAAGAGTGTCTGCCGTCCCGAAGATGCTGCTCGCCCCGGGCGCCGTCCGCATCTGCCTTTCCCTTTCCTCCCCGATCAACCGGACAGAGACATTGCTCATCCGGACGTGATCCGCGTTGATGATGATGCAGCCGTCCTTCCCCTCGGCATCAATGTTTTCGAGCGTGATGCCGTCGATGTGGCGCTCGGGAAGGCCGCAAATGTAGATGGGTTTGCCGTACGGAGTAGACACGCGGATATTCCGGAAAGTGATTCGTCCGATATAGGGCGTATTGTCATCCACGGGTACCGGATGCACCAGATCCGGATGATCGGTTCCGTAGGTCTGGTCGATATAGATGGCCCCGCGGAACCATTTGGACTCCCGGTACTTCGGATTGCGGTTCACCAGCGTACAGGCGTCATACACAATGTCTTCAATATATCCGCTCTTCCCCCTGCGGTTCTTGACGGCACCGATGCTGAAGGAATCCGTGAAAATACAGTCCTGTACCAGCACATCCCGAATGCCCGCGGAAGACTCGCTGCCCATTGCAGCCCCGAATCCTCTGAAAAACTGGCAATTGGAGATCCGGATGTGTTCACTCGGAATGCCGACTCTCCTTCCCTCGTCATACCTTCCTGCCTTCACCGCGATGCAATCGTCCTGACTCTCGATCTCGGAATTCAGAATGGCCACATAGCTGCAGGAATCCGGGTCAATTCCATCCCCGTTGAACTGGCCGTAATCGGCTCCGTTCTCATCCCGTCCAGTGATCACGTGAATCCCGTACATGGTCACATGGCTGCAGAAAATGGGGTGCAAGCACCAGAACGGTGCCTCACGTATGGTAATCCCTTCCAGATACAGCCCCTCGGTATTCTGAATACAGACCGCATTGGACCGATTGGCCTCCGGGGAATCCAGTTCCTTCCGGAACAGAACCTTGCCGTTGGCATGGATGGTTCCTGATCCGGTGATCCGAAGATTTCGGTTCTGTACCCCCGGCCGGGTATTGATCAGGCAGGCAAAGTTTTTCTGCAGGATTCCCTCATAGCGGTATTCGAACGGCGGAAAATCCGCCGGATCGTCGCTGGCCTTCAGCACCGCACCTTCCTCCAGCCGAAGCGTCATCTCCCCATGCAGGAAGAGTGCGCCGCACACATATTGTCCTGCGTCCACCCGGACGGTTCCGCCCGCGGGACAGCCGTCGATTGCTTTCTGCAGGAGCTGTGTATTGTGCCGCACGGTCTCCGGATCCTTCCGATCCGGAATCAGACCCGCATTGGCCGCGGAAATTACCTGCTCCGGCGCTTCGGTTGTCATCGGGACCTCCGGACTCCAGACCATGCAGCTCCCGTCCGGCGCAAAGGCCTTCACCTGGAACAGGTGCCTTTCAGCCGGCTTCAGGCCCTCGAGAAGTCCATCCGTCTCTTTTCTCTCTGCCACCAGTTCTCCGTCCCGATAAATCCGGTATACGTCTGCGCCCGGGACCTTGTCCCAGTACAGCACTGCACTGGTGTCGGTTACTGCTTCCTTCGGAATATACAATATCATTGTTATGCTCTCCTCATATTTATAATATTTATATTTGATTGCATTTCCACTGTCCGGCTATTCGACGTCCGATTTTCTGTTATCTGCTTTTCCGCCGTCTGTGTTTCCCCTGTCCTTCTTTTCACTGCGCTCGGCACGGTACTGGCTGGGTGTCCGGCCAGTATAGACCTTGAACCTTCTGGTAAAGACGTGGTCGTCATCGTAGCCCACGGCAGCACTGATTTCCCGGATTTTCATTGCCGTCGTGCGGAGCAGCTCCTTGGCCTTTTCCATCCGGATACTCGTCAGGTAATCCGACGGGGAGATCCCCATGACATTCTTAAATTCGACAGAGAGGGTAACCGCACTGATCCCCAGGTCCGACGCAATGCTTCCAATGGTGGTGTCCGGGCTTCCGAAAGTCTCCTGCATACGGGCGCAGGCCAGGGAAATGGTTCTGGCGTGTTCCGACACATCGGGATCCGTCTTTCCTGCGATCAGCCTTCCGCACAGCTCGCTCAGCACATCATGGAAATCCTGCACGCTCAGGCATTCCGACAGGGTGTAGACGTTGTACACCTGACTGTCATAGGCCTCAGTCCGCTCCGCCGCCAGCACCTGGAAAATGTCATTACAGATCATCCGGGCGCCCATCAGGCTGTTGTCATCCCTGAGCTTCTCGCAGATCTCGTCAATCACCCTCTCCGTTTCCGCGCTGTCCCTGCGATGAATCGCATTGCGCAGCTGCTGCAGATAACGGTCCGGGAGTGAGGTGCGGGGCTTCCCGGCATCCAGCTGCGAATAATCAATGATTCTGCTGTTATCCAGCAGCAGCCTGTTGTCATAGGCGGTGTCCACCTCCAGATAGGCCAGCGGCGCCTCCCGGAAGGAGCCGTGGAAATCGCTGGCCGCCATGACGGTATCCTCCCCGTTTGCCTTGACGATGCCGAAGGCCTTCTCCAGGAAAGTCTTCGTCTCTTCCCGGCTTTCGCAGAACAGCAGAAGGAGGCTGCGCGCGTGCTGAATCATCCGCACAGCATACCCGTCCACGTCTGCCTCTTCAGAAAGCGCCTGCAGGACCTGCACCACCGCCTTCTGGTCGTTCCCGTTTCCCCGCTCGGCCAGCATCACAACCAGGAACAGTGGGCGGTCCGCCTGCAGCTTTGCCCTGCGCGCAGCCTCCCGCATCTCCTCCTCCGAGGAAAATTCCCCGCAGATAAAGCGGTTGACAAAAATGGTTCTCCGGAGCGCCAGACTGTCCCGTTCGTTTTCCTGCTTCTCCTCCAGAAGGGTCCGCACGTCTGTCTCCAGGCTTCCCAGGCTGTCGCTGTCCTCACCGCGAAGCAACGCATTCACGGTCCGGAACTTCTCTGTGTAGTGCCGTCCGACCAGCAGGATCACGAGACTTGCCGGGACAAAGCAGAGAAGAACCAGGAGCAGCACCGGCCAGGCACCGGAAGACAAATTCTTCCGATACACGGACAGCGGCTGAAGCGTCAGATAGGTCAGACCGCTGGCGCCGGTCTGCCGGACCGCCAGATACTTCTCTCCGCCGATTGTTATCTGTCCGGTTCCGTCTGCAGAACGGGACAAAATTTCTGCCGTCTGCTCATCGGAAAGCTCCAGACTGCTCCGCTGCGCTACAATGGATCCCTGGTATCCGATCAGAGTCAGCCGGGGGGCATCCTCTGCTGCCATAAGAATGCTGTCATAATATTCTTCCGGCAGGAGAAAGAGGATCGTATACTCCTTATACGGCTGCACCGTCAGCAGAAGGAGCGAAGCTCTTTCGCTGAATGTCATCGTCTGGACAAAGTACCCGCTGATTCCCTGTTCCGGCAGCACAATCATCTTCTGCGAGGAATCGTACAGGTATTTCCGGAAATCCGACGCGGGAGTATCCTCCAGCAGCAGACCTTTTCGGAGAAAAAGGTCGATATCCGCGGAGGATTTCTGGTTGTAGACATAATGGTCGCTGTGATTCACATACAGAATCATGCTGAACGAGCTGCTCACCGCCGAGTACTCGCTCAGCCTCTGAATCAGCTGCTCCGCCCGCTTCGGCTTCTCCTCCAGCAGGAAATCCCGGGCTTCCGGCGTGATTGCGATCTGAGACACCACCGTATTCATGACCGACATTTCGTTTTCATTCCGGTACATCACGGAATCCAGGACACTCACGTTGGAACCCACGAAATTGTCATAGATCTGGCCGCGGTACTGACGGTAGAGCCGGAATCCCAGCAGAAGGACAATGTTAAATAGAATCAGCTCGAACACGAGCATCGTAAACGTCAGACTGTCCCTGCGAAAATACCTGCCCTTTTTCCGAAGCAACTTTTTCATACCTACCTCTTGTCCCTGAACCATCCCCCGGGCAGAGTGACTGCGGGATCACTCTGCTCCGATATCCGGTTTCGGTTTCACTTTTCTTTTTGCGTTATATTTTAACACAAAGGTGTGTTGAAAATAAGGAGAGTCCTACAGCCTCCCAATCAGAGAGAAGTCACCGTTTTTTAACGAGCAGACGGACGGATTCAAGCGTTGTTCTCTTTTCGGTCTTTTTCCTATAACCACAATGATAATAAAACAGCCCGGCAGTGTTGCCGCCGGGCTGTATCCTTTCCGTGCCGTCTCATCAGTCTGCCTGGTTTTCAAGCACCGGAAGTGTGGCACGTCTTCCATTTCCAACCAGCGGATTATTTCAGATCCATTGTATCAATCGCATCCTGATAAGTCTTCACATAACTTGCTACATCCATACCGTCAAACAGGCTGACGAAGTTATTCCAACTGTCATCCGTGACCCCCTCCGTAATGAAGGTTGCCATGTTCTCGCTGACCGCGTTGTTGATATCGGTTTCTTTCAGGGAAAGATCCGAAATCTGCTGCGACGTCAGCGGCGCGAGATCCAGATAGTCGTCCGAATATTTCTGAATGATTCCTGCTTCGTCATAGGCCTTGCAGTAATCCATCTTCTCAATTCTCTGCTCCGGCCAGTTGAAAACACTGTCCAGGTACTTGCCCGGCCCGAAGAACAAAGTATTGCAGTCCAGGAAGTTTTTAACATCCACTGAGCCATTGTTCAGCACTGTGATTTTACCATTGTCATCATTCTTCCAGCCGGTTCCGTCGTCCGCGTCTTCCTCACCGTAGTACAGCGAATACATCATATCGGTATCCAGCATCGCGTCCAGCAGGCGCAGGGACTGCGGCACATACTGATTGGCAATCGTAATGTATGCCCCTTCCTTTGCACGTTCGATGTAACGGTACATGCTCACCGGATAGTCATCCGAGGAAACTGGCGTATAAAGCGTACAGGTCTTCATCACACCGTCATCAAATCCCATTGCCTTCAGTCTCCAGGCGGTGAAGAAACCGGCATTTCCCTCTTTCAGCTTTGCCTCGACAGTATTGATATCCTGGGAGATGATCTCCGGATCCACCAGTCCCTCTTCATAGCAGGTGTGCAGCCACTCCATGCACTTGCGGAATCCTTCCTGGGTCGGGGTAAACTGAACATTCTTGTCGTCATCCATGTAGATCCACTTGTCCGGGCTGCAGGGGATACCGAACAGCGGGAGCAGATATCTGACACCATAAAAGGCAGCGTCCACACCCATCTCCAGCGGAATCTCGTTGTTCGGATCTCCGTCGCCGTCGGCATCTTCTGACTTAAACTTTCGAAGCACGTTGAGAAGTTCGTCCACATTGTCCGGCGTCTCCAAGCCAAGACGGTCCATCCAGTCCTGATTCATGAAAAAGTGTGCGTTGGTGTCAATGTTCTGTCCGACGAGATATCCGATCGAATAGATGTTTCCGTCCGATTTTTTCAGCCCGACGCAGGGATCTTCATCCTCCGCTGCACGCCGCTCCGTATAGTTCGGCATGTACTTGGAGGTCAGGTCATCGTTCAGCGGAATCAGAAGCTGCTGAGTGACGCCGTACTCTTCGGTATCGACGGTTGGATTCGGGGAAAGGATGATGTCCGGATATTCTCCGGAGGCAAACATCAGGTTGAGTTTTGTACTCCAGTCAGATCCCTTGACGACTTCCCACTCCAGTTTAATTCCGGTTTCTTCCTCCAGGCGCTGTACAGCCGGCATCTCGGAGGGATCGATCATGGAATCGACATCTCTGATACCGAACATCACCTTCAGGGTAATCGGCTCATTGACGATCGGATATCCGGTTGCATTGAAGTTTTCCACTTCATCTCCGGAATTTTCGGTGGCAAATCCGGTTCCGCACATCGAAAACACACTTGCTGCCATGGCTGCCGCCAGTACGACTGCTGTTGACTTCTTTCTCATCTTTCTCTCCTCCATATATGATAGGAATGATATGATTTCAGGCACATCGTGCCCGTTGTACGATTTTTAAGCCGCCAGGCGGAGCGCCACACTTTCCCCGTGGCTTCCCACCGGTCAGGCCGGCCCCTTTGCATCTGTTGTCAGCCTTTCAGGGAGCCGATCATAACGCCCTTTTCAAAGTATTTCTGCATCACCGCATACAGCACAACGATCGGCCCGGTCGCCACGACGATAATACAGTATTTCGCAACATTGGCAATTCGCAGGGCCTCCTGCAGAGAAGACGAATTATCAGCCAGCGACTGCATATAATCTCCGGTCTGGTCAACCTGCAGCGTGGCAAGGATTTCCCGGAGCACCGTCTGCAGCGGATAGAGATTCCGGTCGCGCAGGTACACCAGACCGGTGAAGTAATCGTTCCATCTGGCCACGCCGTAGTAGACTGCCAGAACCGCCATGATTGTCTTGCTCAGCGGTACAACCACGCGGGTGAAATACTGGAAATGCGTGGCTCCGTCCAGCATGGACGCTTCATACAGCTCATTTGGGATGCTGCTCTGAATGAAGGTTCTCGCCACCATCAGGTTCCAGACACTGAC